>CAJOQW010000087.1 GCA_905236955.1 uncultured Bacteroidales bacterium | reverse complement strand
TTCTTGTCCTTGTCGGTCTGCTCCGGCTCTATGGCCTTGCGATAATCCGCGAAACTGAAATAATTCCCGTCTGTATTCTTGAACAATGCGAAATCCATTGCCCGGTCGCAGAACTTCTCGTCGGTGAGCATGCCGTACTCGATGAACAGCTTGATGTTGTCCCATTTCTTCTCATAGTCTTCCCGCTGCTCCTTGAAGATCTCCTCCAGCCGGTCGGCCACCTTGCGGGTGATGTAGGAGCTGATCTTCTTGACGTTGGCATCGCTCTGCAGATAACTCCTGGACACGTTGAGGGGGATGTCCGGCGAATCTATCACGCCGTGGAGCAGGGTGAGGAAATCGGGAACTATGTTGTCCACATGGTCGGTGACGAACATCTGGTTGCAGTAGAGCTGTATCTTGTTGCGGTCTATTGCCATGCGCTCCTTGATCTTCGGGAAATAAAGCACGCCCGTAAGGGTGAAGGGATAATCCACGTTCAGGTGTATCCAGAACATCGGGTCGTCATCCATGGGATAGAGGGCCTTGTAGAATTTCAGGTAATCCTCGTCCTTGAGTTCGGAAGGAGCCTTGGTCCAGATAGGATCGATACCGTTCACTATGTTGTCATCCTGGGTCTCGACCTCCTTGCCGTCTTTCCATTCTGTCTTCTTGCCGAATACTACAGGTACAGGCATGAATTTGCAGTACTTGCCGAGAAGCCCCGCTATGCGGCCTTTTTCCGCATATTCCTTGTCCTCATCGTCAATGAAGAGGGTGATGACCGTGCCCCTGTCCGCCTTGTCGCATTCTTCCATGGAGAACTCGGGATTGCCGTCGCAGGTCCACTTGACCGCCTTGGCACCTTCTTTCCAGCTCAGGCTCTCGATGGTCACTTGGCGGCTTACCATGAAAGCCGAGTAGAAACCGAGACCGAAATGGCCGATTATGTTCTGGTCCTTGTATTTCTCGAGGAACTCCCCTGCCGAGGAAAAAGCTATCTGGTTTATGTATTTGTCAACCTCTTCATCCGTCATGCCTATGCCGTGGTCTATGACTTTCAGGGTCTTTGCCTTCTCGTCGAGGACTATTTCCACTTTCAGATCGCCGAGTTCACCCTTGAACTCGCCGTTCGAAGAGAGAACCTGGAGTTTTTTGGTGGCATCGACCGCATTGGCCACCAATTCGCGGAGGAAGATTTCCTTGTCGGAATAAAGAAACTGCTTTATTACGGGGAAGATGTTTTCGGTTGTTACCCCTATCGTACCTTTCATTGACATATCTCTTTGTTTTTAGTATCAAAAAAACCGCCCCCCTTGGGGACGGCATAAGGAAGGTCAAACTGCGTGCCTGTGACAAATTGTCAAAGCACCTGATGGCCTATGTCCTTGCGGAAGAAAAGATTCCCGCACACTATGCCCTCCGCCGCGGCGAGGGCCTTGTCGCGGGCTTCCTTGAGGGAGGGAGCCATGCCCACCGTCATCAACACGCGTCCTCCTGCAGTGACAATACCTTGTTCCGTGGACCTGGTGCCCATATGGTATACCTTGACACGGCCGGCGGCATCATCGATCCCTCCGATGGGGAATCCCTTCCCGTAAGAGCCGGGATAGCCCTTCGAAGCCAGCACAAAGCCTAGGGAGGCATCTTCCGACCACCTTATTTCCGGCATGTCGGTACCATCCGCTATAGCGGACAACATAAGGTAGAAGTCGCTCTCGAGACGGGGCAGCACGACTTCGGTCTCTGGATCGCCGAAACGGCAGTTGAACTCTATCACCTTGATCCCTTGCGGGGTCTTCATGAGACCGCCGTAGAGCAGTCCTTTGAACGGAGCGCCCTCTGCGACAAGCCCCTCGGCTACCGGTTTCATTATATGTTCCAGCGCCCATTCCTCCTCTTCGGCAGATATGAAAGGAAGCGGGGAATAAGCCCCCATTCCGCCGGTATTCGGGCCCTCATCACCCTCGAAAGCGCGCTTGTGGTCCTGGGCCAGCGCCAGCGGGAAAACCTTCGGGCCGTCCACCAGACACATGAAACTGAACTCGGGTCCGGTCAGGAATTCCTCCACCACTACTTTTCCCTTGCCGAAGCGGTCGTCAAGCAGCATCGAACGCAGGTCGGCCTCGGCCTCTTCAGCCGTCCGGGGAATGGTTACGCCCTTTCCGGCGGCGAGGCCGTCGTACTTCAGGACCTGTGGGAAGGGGCGTTCCCGGACATAGGCCCACGCCTCGTCGAAATCATCGAAAGACCTGTATGACGCTGTAGGGACTCCGTATTTGATCATCAGGGCCTTAGCCCAATCCTTGCTGCATTCGATGCGGGCAGCTGCGGCGGAGGGTCCGAAAATCCTGCGTCCGGCTGCGGCGAAGGCATCGGCGATCCCCATGGACAGCGGGACTTCCGGGCCGACGACCGTGAGGTCTATGCCCTTGTCACCGGCAAAATCCAGAAGGGCCTGAATGTCATGGTCCGATATCGGGACGCATTCTGCCTGGGCGGCGATGCCGGCATTGCCGGGAGCGCAGTAGATCTTCGTTACGAAGGGCGAACGGCTTAGGGCGTCCACGATCGCGTGTTCGCGGCCTCCGCCGCCGACGACCAACACGGAGGTATCCTTCAATTTTTCCTTCGCGAAGGTCTTCCCGGGTTCCTTCACCACCCCGGTCACTCCGTCTATGTTATTGAGTATTACTGGCATGGATATCAGTGTTTGAAATGTCTTTCTCCTGTAAACAGCATTGTGATACCGCACTCGTCGGCCTTCGCAATGGAATCGGCGTCGCGGATGCTTCCGCCCGGCTGCACTATCGCCTTGATTCCATATTCGGCGGCAAGGGTCACGCAGTCGTCGAAGGGGAAGAAGCCGTCCGAGGCCAGCACCAGGCCCTCGGTGCGGATATCGCGGCCTTCCCCTGCAAGGGTGGCTTCAGCCTGCTTGAGGGCTATGCCGGCCGACCCCACACGGTTCATCTGCCCGGCACCTACCCCGTAGGTCATTCCGTCCTTACCTACCACGATGGCATTGGACTTCACGTTCTTGACTATCTTCCACACGAATTCCAGGTCGGAGAGCTGCCCTGCGGAAGGCTTGGCCTTCGTTACGCACTGTTCCGGGGAAACCTCTACGGTTTCGGAATCGCGGTCCTGTACCAGGAGGCCTCCATTGACCGAGAGAAGCTGCCTTGCAGACCCGTTGACGGGGGTTTCCATATCCACCTTGAGAATCCTCAGGTTCTTCTTCGTGCATAACAGGTCCAGAGCCTGCGTAGAGAAGGAAGGAGCCATCAGCACTTCCAGGAACAGGGGTTTGAGGAGCTCGGCCGTAGCGAGGTCCACCTCACGGTTGAAAGCGACTATGCCTCCGAAGATCGATGTCTTGTCGGCATCGTAGGCCTTGCGCCAGGCTTCTTCGGGGGATGAGCCTACAGCGGCTCCGCAAGGGTTCATGTGCTTGACCCCGCAGCAGAAAGGCTCCGAGAACTCGCGCACTATGTTGAGAGCCGCGTTCGCATCCTGTATATTATTGTAGGACAATTCCTTGCCGTTAAGTTGTTCGGCTGTGGCCAAGGAATAAGGCTCCTTTTGCGCAGAAGAGTAGAAACGGGCTTTCTGGTGCGGATTTTCCCCGTAGCGGAGTTCCTGCCTGAGATCGAAATCGAGGAAGAACTTCTCCGGAAGGCCCGACTGCGCGCGCATGTAGGTGGCTATGGCCATATCGTACCCGGCAGTATGGGTGTAGGCCTTGGCCGAAAGCCGGAGGCGGGTTTCCCGGGTGGTATTGCCGTACTCCCTTATTTCTTCCAGCACCTTGCCGTAGTCGGCAGGTTGGCATACCACCGTCACGCTCTCCCAGTTCTTGGCTGCCGACCGAAGCATGGAGGGTCCGCCTATGTCAATGTTCTCCACGGCATCTTCCATGGTGACGCCGTCCCTGGCAATGGTTTCACGGAAAGGGTACAGGTTGACGCATACCATGTCGATTGTCCCAATGCCATTGTCCTCCAAGGCTTTCATATGCCCGGGGATGTCGCGGCGCGCCAACAGTGCCCCGTGGATGCGGGGATGCAGGGTCTTCACCCTGCCGTCGCAGATTTCCGGGAATCCGGTGACGTCGGAGACCGCCGTCACGGGCACACCGGAATCTTTAAGCAGGTGCATCGTGCCGCTTGTGGAAATGATTTCCCAGCCGAAGGCAACCAGGTTGCGGGCGAATTCCACCACCCCGCTTTTGTCGCTTACCGAAATTAATGCCCTCATCTTATTGTAACTCCTTGTCCTTCTATAACTTTGCCTATCACGGATGCCTTGTCGCCGCGGGCGGCAAGCCTTGCCGCCGCCTGGGGTGCATCTTCCGCCGGAAGGGCCAGCACCATACCTATGCCCATGTTGAAGATATTGAACATTTCGCGGTGGGGAACGCCGCCGAATTTCTCGAGGAAACGGAAGACAGGCAGTATCTCCCATGACCCTTCCTCCACTTCTATCCCCTGCCCCGCACGGAGTATCCTCGGGATGTTTTCGTCGAAACCTCCGCCCGTGATATGCGCGACCCCATGCACACGGCAATTGCGGATGACCTCGAGGACCTGCTTCACATATATCCTCGTGGGGGTGAGCAGGACCTCGCCGAGAGGCTTCCCGGGATCGAGTTCGGGATAGACTTTGTGCAGGTCCAACCCATTGTCAGCCACTATCTTGCGGACTAGGCTGAAACCGTTGGAATGGACTCCCGAGGAAGCGATGCCCAAAAGGACGTCACCAGCTGCCACCTGCGAGCCGTCGATGAGACGGCTCTTCTCGACCACACCGGTTGTGAAACCGGCGATGTCATATTCACCGTCAGCATACATGCCCGGCATCTCGGCGGTTTCGCCGCCCACAAGGGCGCAACCGGACTGGCGGCAGCCTTCGGCCACACCGGCGACTATCGCCTCGACCACCTCGGGACGGGTCTTTCCCTGGGCTATATAATCCAGGAAGAAGAGCGGCTCGGCTCCCTGCGCCAGGACGTCGTTCACGCACATGGCCACCGCGTCGATGCCAATGGTGTCGTGCTTGTCCATGGCGAATGCTATCTTCAGTTTCGTCCCGACTCCGTCGGTTCCGCTTACAAGCACCGGTTCCTTGTAGCCCAGCGAAGCGAGGTCGAACATACCCCCGAAGGAGCCGATGCCGCCCATTACTCCGGGGCGGTCGGTGGAAGCGACGTGCTTCTTGATGCGGCGTACCACTTCGTAGCCGGCTTCGAGGTTGACACCTGAATTCTCGTATGATTGTGCCATATATCAGTCGTTTATTTCTTCGTCATAAAGGAGGGTGGGATATTCGCCGGTGAAACAAGCCTGGCAGGGATCGGCGCAGCCGAAGCACGATTCGCGCGTGGATTCGGGGCTCAGGAAGCCCAGCGAATCGGCCCCTATCGCGTCACGGGCCTCTTCAAGGGTGCGATGCGAGCAAAGGAGTTCTTCCGGCGTCGAAGTATCTACGCCATAATGGCAGGTGAACTTCATCATGGGGCTGGCTATACGAACATGGACTTCCGACGCGCCGGCCTCGCGCAGCATGCGGACGATCTTGAGCGAAGTCGTTCCGCGGACTATCGAATCATCCACCAGGACGATTCGCTTGCCGCGAACGATGCTGTGAACCGGGGATAGTTTCATCTTAACCCCAAGTTCGCGCATCGACTGTACCGGCTGGATGAATGTACGTCCCACGTATTTATGCTTCACAAGACCCATTTCGTACGGTATGCCGCTCTCTTCCGCATAACCCATCGCGGCGGACAGGCTGGACTCGGGCACACCCACCACCATGTCGGCCTCGACCGGGCATTCCCGGTAAAGGCGCCTTCCGGCCTCCTTCCGGTATGCGTGGACATTGCAGCCGTCGATATCGCTGTCGGGACGGGCGAAATAGATGTACTCCATAGCACACATCCTGTAACGGCAAAACTTGGAATAGATGGTACTGCGCATGCCATGGGAATCGAGTGAGACGACCTCGCCCGGCCGCACGTCGCGGATGAACTCAGCGCCCATGAGGTCGAAGGCACACGACTCGCTGCTCACCACATAACCATCCCCAAGACGTCCGATGCAAAGCGGCTTGATGCCGTATTTGTCGCGGCAGGCGTAAATGCGGTTTCGAGTCATGACCACGAAAGTAAATCCTCCCTCCATCATGTTGAGTGCCTTCACGATGTTGACGATGCGGTCTTCACCGGCGCTCTTCTTGATCATGTGCGCGAACATCTCGGCGTCGGAGTCGCTGCTGAAAATGGTACCGCGACGCTCCAGATAATCGGACAACTGTTTCGAATTCACCAGGTTGCCGTCGCTCACCACGGCGAAATCGCCGGAATAGTGCCGGAATACGAAGGGCCCCACGTTGTGCAGGCCGCTGCGAGAAGCATTGGCATATTTGACACAACCGATGCCAAGGTCGCCTTTCAACTGCGCAACCTGTTCATCGGTGAAAATCTCGCTGAGCAGACCCAGTCCGCGATAACGGTAGGCCTCGCCATTCCCGTCGAATGTGGCTATGCCGCCTCCCTCCTGACCGCGGTGCTGGAGGTTATGGAGGCCGTAATAAAGATAAGTGGAGGCGTGCGGGACGCCATATACTGCAAGAACTCCCATAGTCGTTATTGGTCGGTTTCCATGATGGCTTTCAATTTATCCAGGACTACCCCGTAGGAGTACTGGACGTCGCCCAGGTCAAGGCGGAAACGGTCTTTGTCAAGCCGTTCTCCGGTTTCCGCGTCCCAGATGCGGCAAGTGTCCGGGCTGAGTTCGTCGGAAATGATGATTGCACCCGTGTCGGCCGCACGGCCGAATTCGAACTTGGCGTCCACCAGCTCGAGCCCGGCCTTCCCGAGAAGGTCCGTCAGAAGACGTCCCGCGCGGCGGGCGATGTCATACATCACGTCCAGTTCTTCGTATGTGGCCAGGCCCAGCGCGACCGCCTGGTCGTGGTTGATCAGAGGATCGTCCAGGTCGTCATCGTTGAGTGTGAGGTCGATGATGGTGTTGGCAGGTTTGAAACCATCCTCCAGGCCGAGGCGGGCGGCAAGGGTGCCTGCTATGCGGTTGTGGTACGTGACCTCGAGCGGGATGATTTCTATCTTCCGGCACAGTTGTTCACGGTCGTTCAGGATCTGGACGTAGTGTGTTTCGACGCCATGGCTGTTGAGATAGCCCAGCAGGATGGCGGAGATCTGGTTGTCCACCACGCCCTTTCCGGTGAACCTTGCCCGTTTGACGCCGTGGAAGGCCGTGGCCACGTCCTTGTATCGGAAAATGACCTGGCGGGGATCGTCGGTCGAGAAGACCTGCTTTTCGTTTCCGTTGTAAATGAGTTTGTCCTTGACCATTATCTATTGTGCTTGAAGTAGTTTGCTGCGTTTTCAAAAAGTCCCTGATGCAGCCTGCCGGGCATGCCTTTGAGGAGTTCTTCCTCCCATCGTTCGCTGTGCCCCATCTTACCGAGGATCTGCCCGTCGGGACTCAGGATTCCCTCGATGGCGAAGCAGGAGCCGTTGGGGTTCCACGGAGATGCCATCGTGGGTTCTCCGGAGACCGGGTCGGCGTATTGGAAAGCCACCTGTCCGGATTCGAAAAGTTTGCGGGCCAGGTCTTCACCCACCACGAACTTGCCCTCGCCATGGCTGACGGGGATATTGAAAGTGTCGCCTACGGAGAACCCGGCCAGCCATGGGGAACTGACGGAAGCGACCCTGGTCGTGGCCATGCGGGAAACATGTCGGCCTATATCGTTGCGGAAAAGGGTCGGAGATTCCGGGGTTATGTCGCAGCAGCGGCCATACGGAAGGAGACCGCTCTTGACCAGGGCCTGGAACCCGTTGCAGATTCCTATGATCAGGCCTCCCCTCTGCAGGAGACGGTCGACGGCTGCGGAAACGACTTCGTTTCCGAGCACGTTGGCTATGAACTTGCCGCTGCCGTCGGGTTCATCGCCTGCGGAGAAACCACCCGAGAGGGCGAGCACCTGGCAGGCATCGAGGTCGCGGCGCATCTCTGCAATGGAATCGAAGATATCGCGGGAATCGAGGTTACGGAACACTCCGAACCTGACCCTCGCACCGGCCCGCCTGAAGGCTTTGGCCATGTCGTAATCGCAGTTGGTGCCTGGGAACACGGGAATATAGACAAGCGGTTCCGGAACGGCCACGGGACTGCTGAACAGCATTGCGGGAGAAGGTTCTTCGGTGTATCCGTCCGGGAAGACTTTCGAAGAAGAAGCCTTCTTTGTAAGGGGATAAATGACCGAGAACGGTTTTTCACAGGCGTTCCTTGCCTCCTCGACGGATATCTTGCAGGAGTTGAAATCAAGTATCCCGTCCGCAGTAACCTCACCAATGCAGACCGAGCCGGGAAGGACTTCGGTGCATTCGGCCACGATCCCTCCGGGAGCGGCTCCGAACAGGGAAGTCTCTATCCTTGCACCCAGGCCGTTGCCGAAAGACATCTTGGCCACGGCCTCTGCGACGCCGCCCCTTCCGAGGGCATAAGCCGCTGTTATCTTCCCTTCCAGGATTCCCGTGCGGACAGTTTTCCACATCGAGGAGAGGGCTTCCGTGTCGGGCATATGGTTCGCCAGGGGCTTGTGTGCGAACAGGCAGATCCTTCTTCCCGCCTTCTTGAACTCGGGTGAAATCACCTTGGAGGCATCCACCATGGCAACCCCGAAAGCCACAAGGGTGGGAGGAACGTGAAGACGGTCTTCGAAGGTGCCGCTCATCGAATCCTTGCCTCCTATCGAAGGAAGACCGAGGGCTTCCTGCATCTTGAGGGCGCCGAGAAGGGCTGAAAGGGGACGGCCCCAAACTTCGGGCTCTCCCGTCATGCGCTGGAAATACTCCTGGTACGAGAAGCGCATTCCCTCATAAGAGGCTCCGGCGGCGACGGCTTTGGCACAAGCCGACACTATGGCATATGCAGCCCCGTGATAGGGGCTCCATTCGCTAATATACGGGTCGAATCCCCAGGACATGAGGCTGGCATCGAGGGTAAACCCGTCCGCAGGCAACTTCTGTACGCTCACCTGGGCGGGAGTGGCCTGGTAAAGGCCTGTATAAGGCATGAGCACCGTGCTGCGGCCGATCGTGGAGTCGAACATCTCGCCGAGACCCTTCTGGGAAGCGACCGATGGATCCGCGAGTAGGGCTAGGACACGGCTCCTGACATCGCCGCCGTCTTCACGGGCGGCGAAAGGATCCTTCTCTTCGGGGTTCCCTACAACCGCCGCGGCATGCCGCCCGGCACCGGCGCTGTCTATGAACGAGCGCTTGAGGTCGGCGACCACCATCCCGCGCCAGAACATCCGCATCCGGCCCTCGGAGGTGATGTCCGCCACGTGGGTAACCTCGACATTTTCATCGCGGCAGCAAGCCGTGAAAGCCTCAACATCGCTTTCGGCTACGACCACGGCCATCCTTTCCTGCGACTCACTGATAGACAGTTCGGTGCAGTTGAGACCGCTGTATTTGACAGGGACCTTGTCCAGGTATATGTCAAGACCGTCGGCGAGTTCGCCTATCGCGACGCTTACTCCGCCGGCACCGAAATCGTTGCTCTTCTTTATAAGGCTTACCGCATCGGGACGGCGGAACAGCCTCTGCAGCTTGCGTTCTTCCGTGGGATTGCCCTTCTGGACTTCGCTGCCGCAGCTTTCGAGAGAGCCTGCATCATGCTCCTTGGATGAACCGGTGGCTCCGCCTATGCCGTCGCGTCCCGTGCGTCCGCCGAGAAGCAGCACGACGTCTCCGGGGACGGGACGTTCGCGCCTTACCGCGGATGCCTTGACGGCGCCTGCCACAGCACCTATCTCCATGCGCTTGGCGAGATATCCCGGATGTATGATCTCATGCACCTGACCGGTGGCCAGGCCTATCTGGTTGCCGTAGCTGGAATAGCCCTGCGCGGCCTTGCGGGAGATGACCCTCTGCGGAAGTTTTCCGGGCAGAGTCTCCGAAACCGGTTTCCATATATCCCCGGCACCGGTGACCCTCATGGCCTGATAGACATAGGACCTGCCGCTCAGGGGGTCGCGGATGGCGCCGCCGAGGCAGGTCGCCGCACCGCCGAAGGGCTCTATTTCGGTAGGATGGTTGTGGGTCTCGTTCTTGAACATGAGCAGCCAGCGCTCGGGTTTCCCGTCCACCGTAATGTCGACATAGATACTGCAGGCATTGTTCTCTTCACTCACTTCCATGTCGGGAAGGAGACCCTTGGAACGGAGATACCTGGCACCGATGGTGGCGAGGTCCATCAGGCACAGCGGTTTTTCGTCACGGCCGAGGGTGTGGCGCATGTCAAGCCAGAGCTGCAAGCTCCTGCGCATCTCACCCGCCAGCCAGCCTTCCTCGACCTCGACCGAAGAGAATACGGTGGTGAAGGTGGTATGGCGGCAATGGTCGCTCCAGTAGGTATCCAGTATGCGGAGTTCGGTTTCGGTGGGTATGCGGCCTTCGGCAAGGAAATACTTCCTCACCTCTTCAAGGTCGGCTACGCTCATGGCGAGCCCCCTGGCCCGGCAGAATTCTTTCTCCGCCGTACCGTCCATCGACAAGAACCCCTCAAGTGCCGGGGGAAGGCTGGCCTGCGGGGCATCGGTGAAGACCAGACGGTCCAGGTCCTTCTCGCGGCTTTCAACCGCATTTATTTCATAATGGCGGATTTTCTGCAGATCTTCCGGGGATATCCCCCCGGGGAAGATGAAGAGCCGCGAACTCTT
>CAJOQW010000086.1 GCA_905236955.1 uncultured Bacteroidales bacterium | reverse complement strand
CCGCTTTCGAGTTCAACTTCGACTTCTACTGTGGGATTTCCACGGGAATCCAGGATTTCACGTCCTGTAACACGGATAATACGCATTTTTATAAGGTTTTAAAGTAATTTCTTGAGTTTCCGGGGCTTCAGTTTCCAAAAACCGACGCAAATTTAGTGTTTTAAAGCGAGAAAGGCAAAAAGTAGGAAGAATCTTCAAAAATCTTTATATTTGTATGATTGACTAAAACCACTATTATATGTCGAGCATTACAGGTCGCATATCCCAGATCATCGGTCCCGTAGTGGACGTCCACTTCAACATAGACGCAAAGAAAGACGCCTCCACCCTTCCTGCCATACATGACGCGCTGGAAGTGAAACGCCAGAACGGGCGCATCCTCATCATGGAAGTGCAGCAGCATATAGGCGAGGAAACCGTAAGGTGCGTGGCGATGGATTCCACCGACGGCCTCCAGCGCGGTATGGAAGCGAAGAGTACCGGCGGCCCCATCATGATGCCGGTGGGAGAGCAGATACGCGGACGCGTGATGAACGTCGTAGGCGAAACCATCGACGGCCTCAGCGGGCTCGACTACAGCAGCGAACTCCCCATCCACCGCGAACCCCCGAAGTTCGAAGACCTCACCACCAGCCAGGAAGTGCTCTATACCGGCATCAAGGTCATCGACCTCCTGGAGCCCTACCTCAAGGGAGGGAAGATCGGCCTGTTCGGAGGCGCCGGCGTGGGAAAGACGGTGCTCATCAAGGAACTCATCAACAACATCGCCAAGAAGCACAACGGCTTCAGCGTCTTCGCGGGAGTGGGGGAGCGCACCCGCGAGGGCAACGACCTCATCCGCGAGATGATCGAGTCGAAGGTCATAAAATACGGCGAAGAATTCAACAAGAGCATGGAAGAGGGCCACTGGGACCTGTCCAAGGTCGATCCTGAAGAACTCCGCAACAGCCAGGTGGCCATGGTCTTCGGGCAGATGAACGAACCGCCGGGAGCCCGCAGCAGCGTGGCGCTCAGCGGCCTCACCCTGGCCGAGGCCTTCCGCGACAGCGGCACCGCCGGCGGCCCGAAGGATATCCTCTTCTTCATCGACAACATATTCCGCTTCACCCAGGCGGGCAGCGAAGTGAGCGCCCTTCTCGGCCGTATGCCGAGCGCCGTAGGCTACCAGCCTACCCTGGCTACCGAAATGGGCCAGATGCAGGAGCGTATCACCTCCACCAAGAACGGTTCCATAACCTCGGTGCAGGCGGTTTATGTTCCGGCGGACGACCTCACCGACCCGGCGCCGGCAACCACCTTCACCCATCTCGACGCCACCACGGTCCTTAGCCGCAAGATTACGGCCCTGGGCATCTATCCGGCCGTGGATCCCCTGGAAAGCACCTCCCGCATCCTCGACCCGAACATAGTCGGCAAGGAACACTACGAAACCGCCCAGAGGGTCAAGCAGATCCTCCAGCGCCACAAGGAGCTCCAGGACATCATCGCCATCCTCGGCATGGATGAACTGAGCGACGAAGACAAGCTCACGGTCAACCGCGCCCGCAGGGTGCAGCGCTTCCTGAGCCAGCCCTTCAATGTGGCGGAGCAGTTCACCGGCGTCCCGGGCGTGATGGTGGACATCGAGGACACCATCGCCGGCTTCAAGAAGATCCTGGACGGCGAATGCGACTATCTGCCCGAACAGGCGTTCCTCAACGTGGGCACCATCGAAGACGCCATAGCGAAGGGCGAAAAGATCCTTGCGGAGGCCAGACAATGATAAAACTCAGGATATATACCCCCGAAAGCCGGTCGGAATACGAGGCGGACGCGGTTTACCTTCCAGGCAGCTACGCCCCCTTCGAAGTCCTTCCCGGCCATGCCCCCATCATCTCCACCCTGACGGGAGGAGTGGTTCGCTGGATCAACACGGGCGGCGAAGAATCCTCGTTAGCGATAAGGTCGGGAGTCATGCGCCTCGACTCCGACATGATGGAAATCTGTGCGGAAATCTGATGAAGAAGCTTGCGGTCATATTGCTCGGTCTCATGCTTTGGATTCCCGCCATGGCAGGAGGGATGTCCCAGGGTGACGATGCCGCCGAAGGGGGGCCGGACATTTCCGGCCTTATATTCGGCCATATCGGCGACGCATACGAGTGGCACATCACCAAGATTGGGAAGAAAGACCTTGTAATCTGGCTGCCCGTGATCGTGCGCGCATCGGACGGCTGGCACTGCTTCTCTTCGAAACACATACTGGAAGAGCATGAATACCAGGGGCTCCATATAGCAGCGGAGGGTGAGCCCCACGAGGGGAAGATAGTTGAAGCGGACGGCCGCCGCCCCTTCGACATCAGCATCACCAAGAACGTGCTTTCGCTCATGATGAGCAGCCTGCTGCTGGTAGTTCTCGTCCTGCTCACGGCCCGCTGGTACCGCAGGCACGACTCCCTGGAAGAAGCCCCCAGAGGCCTTGCCGCCCTGATGGAACCACTGGTCGGCATGGTCAACGGAATGGCGAAGGATAACATCGGCGAGGACTATCTGCGATACAGCCCGTATCTGCTCACGGTATTCCTTTTCATCCTCCTGAACAACTTCATGGGAATCATCCCGATCTTCCCGGGCGGGGCCAACCTTACCGGCAACATCGCATGCACCCTGGTGCTCGCCCTGTTCACCTTCTTCATAGTGAATTTCACCGGCACGAAGCACTATTATAAAGAGCTTTTCTTCCCCGATGTCCCCGGGCCGCTCAAGCCCCTGATGTCGGTGATAGAGGTGTTCAGCGCGTTCGTGAAGCCCCTGTCGCTCACGATCCGTCTTTTCGCCAACATGCTGGCCGGCCATATCCAGATACTCTGCATCGTAAGCATCATATTCATCATGGCCAGGTACGGCGGAGTCCTGCTGGGCGGAATGAGCTTCATAAGCGTATTCTTCGGCATCTTCCTGGATGTGCTGGAGATGCTGATATCATTCATCCAGGCTTATATATTCACAATGCTCAGTTCTATTTATATAGGATTGGCCCGTGCAAAAGAATAACAACTTAAAAATCATAGTATTATGTTAGCATTCATGTTACTTCAGGCAGCTGCAGGCGCAGCATTCGGAACATTCGGGGCAGCTATCGGCGCCGCTCTCGCGGCATTTGCGGCAGGATATGGAATCGGAAAGGTCGGCAGCTCGGCCATCGACGGCATCGCCCGCCAGCCCGAGGCCACAGGCAATATCCGCTCCACGACCATCATCGTCGCCGGTATGATCGAAGGCGCCTGCCTCCTCGCAGTCATCACCTGCCTGCTCGCAATCGTAATGAAGTAGTCAGGGCATGAGTCTCATCACACCGGACGGCGGCCTCATCTTCTGGATGGTGGTCATCTTCGCCATAGTGTTGTTCATTTTGGCGAAGTGGGGTTTCCCGGCCATAACCTCGGCGGTGGAAGGCCGTTCGAAGCGCATCGAGGACTCCCTGAAGAAGGCCGACGAAGTGGACAGGCGCGAGGCGGGGATAGCAGTCGAGCATGAAAAGATGCTCGCGCAGGCCCGTCAGGAGCAGGGACAGATACTCAAGGATGCCTCTGCCACACGCGAACAGATACTCGCCCAGGCAAAGGCCGAGGCTTCGGAGGAGACCGCCAAGATGATAGCCCAGGCCAAGACCCAGATAGAGGCCGACCGCAAGACCGCCCTCGCCGACATGCGCCGCCAGGTTGCCATACTCTCGG
The DNA here is from genome assembly GCA_905236955.1 of uncultured Bacteroidales bacterium. Lineage (GTDB taxonomy): Bacteria > Bacteroidota > Bacteroidia > Bacteroidales > UBA932 > Cryptobacteroides. Next base: position 7,453 of record CAJOQW010000086.1, on the reverse strand, counting down.
TCGAGGTCGCCGAGAAGATAATCCGCAAGGAACTGTCCGGAGCGCCTGAGCAATCCGCGCTCATCGACCGTCTCGTGCAAGAAGCGTCGCAACTAGAAAAACCGCTGAACTAGATGAATACGGGAGTCATAGCTTCGAGGTATGCCCACGCCCTCCTCCTCCTCACCCGGGAGAGCGGCAGGGGGGAGCAGGTGTTCGAGCAGGCCCGGGCGTTGCTTGCCGACCCGTCGGTGGCGCCGTCTCCGCTGGAAGAAGACCTGGGCAAGTTGGTGATCCTTCTTCAAAAGAACGGCAGGGGCGAATATATGAAGTTCATACTCAACGACTTCGTGCATGCCTACTGCGCCTCGAAAGGAGCCCGTATGGCCCATCTCACCACGGCCGTCCCGGCGCCGGAACTGGGGCCGAAACTGGCGGAGATGCTGCAAAGGAAAGCCGGCATCAAAGTTTACCTCGACAGCGAGGTGGATCCTTCCATAGAGGGCGGGTTCATCTTCACTCTGGACGACTATATGCTCGACGCGAGCGTCAGGGGCCAGATCGAACGCATCAGGCGGGAGTTCATCTCCAGGAACCAAAGAATAGTATAAGTTTATGGACAATATCAGACCAAGTGAAATATCGGAAATCCTCCTTGGGCAGCTCAAGGACATAGACAATTCGCTGCACTTCGAGGAGACCGGCAAGGTGCTTCAGGTTTCGGACGGCGTAGCCCGCATATACGGGCTTTCGCATGCCGAGGCCGGCGAACTGCTGGAATTCGCCTCGGGGGTGAAGGCCGTAGTGATGAACCTCGAAGAGGACAACGTCGGAGCGGTGCTCCTGGGCCCCACGGACCAGGTGAAGGAAGGCATGACCGTGCACAGGATGCGCGAGATAGCCTCCGTCCCGGTGAGCGAAGACATGGTGGGCCGCGTGGTGAATCCCCTCGGCGAGCCGCTGGACGGCCTGGGAGACCTGTCCGGGGACAAGGTGCGCATGCCCCTCGAACGCAAGGCGCCCGGCGTCATCTACCGCCAGCCCGTGAACGAACCGCTCCAGACCGGCCTCAAGGCCATCGACGCCATGATCCCCATCGGCCGCGGCCAGCGCGAACTGATAATCGGCGACCGCCAGACGGGAAAGACCGCCATAGCCATCGACACGATCATCAACCAGAGGTCTGAATTCCTTGCCGGAAAGCCCGTTTACTGTATCTATGTCGCAGTGGGCCAGAAGGGTTCCACCGTAGCATCCATTGTCGATACCCTTCGCTCGAAAGGAGCCATGGACTATACCATCGTAGTAGCCGCCACGGCCGCCGATCCGGCCGCGCTCCAGTATTACGCTCCTTTCGCGGGAGCCGCTATCGGCGAGTACTTCCGCGATACCGGCCGTCCCGCCCTCGTGGTGTACGACGACCTCTCCAAACAGGCTGTGGCATACAGGGAAGTCTCGCTCATCCTCCGCCGGCCTTCGGGCCGCGAGGCCTATCCGGGCGATGTCTTCTATCTGCATTCGCGACTCCTGGAGCGGGCTGCGAAAATAATCGACCAGCAGGAAGTGGCCGAGCAGATGAACGACCTTCCCGAGTCGCTCAAGGGCAGGGTCAAGGCCGGGGGTTCCCTCACCGCCCTTCCCATCATCGAGACCCAGGCCGGAGATGTTTCGGCCTATATCCCCACGAACGTCATATCCATCACCGACGGACAGATCTATCTGGAAAGCAGCCTGTTCAACCAGGGCTTCAGGCCTGCCATCAACGTGGGTATATCGGTATCCCGTGTAGGCGGTTCCGCCCAGATAAAGAGCATGAAGAAGGTGGCCGGCACCTTGAAGATAGACCAGGCCCAGTACGAAGAACTGGAGTCGTTCTCGAAGTTCTCGTCCGATGTGGACAGGGTAACCGCCATGACGCTCGACAAGGGCCGCAAGAACAACCAGCTTCTTATCCAGCCCCAGTACACCCCGATGCCGGTAGGGGAGCAGGTGGCGGTATTGTACTGCGGCACCCACGCCCTGATGTCGGGCATACGCATCGACCAGGTGCGCGAGTTTCAGAGGCTTTTCCTCGACCGTATGAGGGCCGCCCATCCCGGAGTCCTGGACCTCCTTGCTTCCGGCAAGGTAAATGAAGATGCCCTCGCCGCCATCGAACAGGAAGCTGCCGGAGTATGCGCGGCATTGGTTTCCGAAGCTGAAAAGGCCTGACAGGTATGTCTTCACTCCGTGAAATAAAGGACAGGATAGGGTCGGTGCGGTCGACGCTTAAGATTACCAGCGCCATGAAGCTCGTGGCTTCGGCCAAGTTGCGCCGTGCGCAGGAAGCGGTCGAAGGCATGAGGCCCTACCAGACTACGCTTTCGTCCATCCTGGCCGATGTACAGGCATCGGTTCCGGCGGTCTTCGGCAATACCGGGGCGCAGACCGGCAGCGCTTCCGCCGGGGGCCGCGTGGCCATAGTCGCCGTAGCCGGCAATTCTTCGCTCTGCGGGGCTTTCAACGGCAACGTGCTCCGGAAGGTGAACGAACTCCTGGCAGGGCTCGGTTGCAAGGCCGATGTCTATTCCATCGGCCGCAAGATCGCGGACCCCATGCGCAAGGCCGGGCTCCCGAATCCCGGTGCCGCCGATTACAACAACTTCGTGGCTCATCCCTCATATGAAGCCGCATCGTCGCTTGCCCAGGCGCTCATAGACTCCTATGAAAAGGGAGTTTACAGCCGCGTCATCCTGGTTTACAACCACTTCGTCTCCACATCCCGGCAGGAGGTGGTGGCGGAGACCTATCTGCCGTTCGCCCTTCCCGAAGGTCCTGCGGCGGCATGGGACAAGGCGCAGGAAGACAAATATATCATGGAGCCTTCCGCTTCCGATATCGTAAAGACCCTCCTTCCGCAAGTGATGAGACTCAAGATCTACACCATGCTCCTCGACAGCATAGCCTCGGAACACGCGGCCCGCACCATAGCCATGCAGACGGCGTCGGACAACGCCAAGGACATCCTCGACGAACTGACACTGGAGTACAACAAGGGCCGTCAGCAGCAGATCACTTCCGAAATCCTCGACATCGTAGGGGGCTCGCAGCAGTAGGAGTTGACCCAGGCGTTTTCCCGATCATGCAACACGGTGTCATTCTTTGCAACGGGGAGTTCCCGGGAAAGGAATATCCTTTATACCTTCTGCGTACCGCAGGCGTCATCGTCTGCTGCGACAGCCGCAACAACGTGCGCCGTCTGGCACGGTTGGGGCTGGAACCGGCGCTTATCGTGGGAGATATGGATTCCACTCCTGCGGCAGTGCGTGAAAAATATGCCGCGCGAATCGTCCATGTCCGGGAACAGGACGACAACGACCTCGCCAAGGCTTTTTCGGTGCTGCGTGAGCGCTGGCCCGACTTGTCCGAAATCCATATACTCGGGGCAGGCGGGAAGCATGAGGCTCATACCGTGGGCAACCTTGGCTGGCTGATGGAATGGGAGCGCCGTTCGCTCGAAGGAACGGGCTTGGGACTGGCTGCCCGCGGAGTCAGTGTTGACATGGTGGGCGATTACGGCACCGCCTTCGCCGTATCGCCTGCAGGCGGAGACCCGGTTGAGCTTCACGTCGGCGAGAGCCGCAAGGTATCGCTCTTCAGCACCGACCCCGCCTTGCGCGTCGTTTCCGACGGCCTTGTCTGGCAGACGGAAGGCGCCGACCTCAGCAGGTGGTGGGCGGCCACGCTCAACCGCGCTTCGTCCGATGTGGTGACACTCCGGTTCAACCGCATCGCACCGCTGCTGGTCATCCTCGACTGACAGTTTATGGCGAAGGCGTGAATGTAACATCCTGATTATCAAGTTGTATCATGAAATCGAGTCGGCAAAAATCCGACTCGATTTTGTTTAACTATCTGGTTGTCAATCTCTTGATTTCACATACACCTATTAAATAAAATCTTTCCACATTTACCCCTCCTTTTACCCCCTTGAAATAGGTTTCTTTTGCGAAATTTACCATCATGAGTAAGAAAAGGAACGTCATATCGGGTGTCGCGTATCACATCTATCAAAGGACCAGGCCCGGGAAACTCATTTTCTACTCCGCACGGGATGCCATCGTGTATTTCACCATGGCCATGATCCTGGGAAGCAAATATGGCATCCGTACTGTAGGGATCTGCATCATGCCGGACCATATGCATCATTTGGAGATACCGTCTGATGCCACCGGACTGTCCGGATACCATAGGGAACTCAATGGGGCATTCGTGAGGGAATTCAACTCGGACTGCGGAAGAAAGGGGCCGCTCTTCGATCCGCTGGCACCTTTCGGAAGCGCTCCGAAATACAATGACAAATCCATAAGGACGTGCATAGCTTATCTCGCCAACAACGCCCCTGAAAGACACTTGTGCTCAAGAGCCGAACAATACAGGTGGAATTTTCTTGCGTATTACCATGACAATCATCCATATTCGTCTCCCATAGTGCTCAGGCGGGCAAGTTACAGACTGAGACGTGCTCTCAAGGAAGTGGATTTGCTCCATTGCCAGCGCAGGCATCTGGGATACAGGAACATAGACAGGCTGTTCTCCTGTCTCGAGCAAAAGGAAAAAGCCCAGTTGCTGGATCATATCATCTTCACATACAATGAAATAGACCTCGATTATGCGGTCTCGTTCTATAAGTCTTATGAAGCCATGGTCGCGGCCGTCAATTCCAATACGGGTTCGGAGCATGATATCCCGGAAGAGAGAGGCAGGGGTTCGGACGCCGTATATAGGCAGATGTGCTCCGCCGCGACCGGCAGTGGAATGGTGCACCGCGCGAAGGACGTAATCACGCTCCCGCTCGGAAGCAAACTCGAACTCGCCCGGATGATTGCCTGGAAGACAGGCCCGGACATGTGGCATCTGTCCCGTTTCCTTCATATTGAGGAAGAAACTCTTCGGGAAGCACTATTCGCGTGAAGGCAATCGCTTGATTATTAAGCAGATAAGCAAAATCGCCTCGGCAATTCACCGAGGCGAAAAACGCTAAAAGCTTGAGAGTAAGCGAGTTATGCTCACGCTAAGGCGCCAAGGATGCCGGCTAAGTTCCGGAGTCCGGCTTGTACTCCAGCAGGTCGCCCGGCTGGCAGTCCAGCGAACGGCACAGGGCGTCCAGCGTGGTGATGCGCATGGCTTTGGCCTTCCCGTTCTTGAGTATCGAGAGGTTGGCCGGCGTTATGCCCATCTTCTCCGCCAGCTCGCCGGAAGACATTTTCCGGCGTGCCAGCATGACATCGATGTTGATGATGATCGCCACGACAACCTACTCCTTTTCTTCGGCCGGTTCAGCTTCCCTGGCTTCGGGAACTTCTTCGGCCTCTTTACCCTTTATGTAGTCGGGCAGGTTCATGCCTGCCATCTTGAAGAGGTCCTGCATAGGGGGGATGCTTCCCATGAGCCCGCTCAGGAAGTTGGCAGTGGCGGTCTTGCCGTCCTTCGAGGATCCGTTGTCCCATACGGTGACCTTGTCGAACTTGATGCCCTTGACGGCTTCGACCTGGGTCTTCACTAGTTCGGGCAGGCGGTCGGCTATCATCATGAGGACGGCCTTCTGCGGGTCGCCTGCGGCAGCCTTGACGGTTTCGGCAAAACCGTCGGCCTGCTTGGTGAGGATTTCCTGAGTACCGCGGGCCTGCGCTTCCATCTTGGCGAAGATCGCGTCGGCCTCGCCTTTTGCGATGCGGCGGGCCTGCTCGGCCTGGGCCTCGGCCTCGATGATCTTCTTCTGCTTGTCGATTTCGGCGGCTACGACGATGTTGGCTTGCTGGGTGGCCTTCTCGCGCTCGGCGCGGGCGAGTTCGGCGTCGCGTTCGCTCTGGTAGGCTTCCTGCAGGGCCTTTGCGGCCTGTACCTTTTCGGCGGCGACTGCGATCCTGTCGGCCTCGGCGGTCTTCTGGCGGCGCAAGGCGTCGGAATTGGCGATTTCGATCTTGGCGGTGTTCTCGCCCTTTACGGCGTCGGCATCGGCGGCTGCCACGTTCACGCGGGTGTCCTTGTCGGCCAGGGCCTTGCCGGTTTCACCGTAACGGTTCTGCTCGGCTACGCTCTTCTTGGCGTCGTTGATTGCCTTCGCCGCGGCCTCTTTTCCGAGGGCCTCGATGTAGCCGGATTCGTCGCGGATGTCGGTTACGTTCACGTTGATGAGCTTGAGGCCTATCTTGCGGAGTTCGGCTTCGACGTTGGCGCTGACGCTCGCAAGGAACTTGTCGCGGTCGGCGTTGATTTCCTCGATGTCCATGGTGGCGATGACCAGACGCAGCTGGCCGAAGAGGATGTCGGTAGCGATGCTCTGGACGGCTTCGGTGCTGAGACCGAGGAGCCTTTCGGCGGCGTTGGTCATTACCTCCGGCTCGGTGCTGATACCCACGGTGAAGCGGCAGGGAACATCGACGCGGATGTTCTGCTTGGAAAGGGCGTTGGTGAGGTTGCACTCGATGCTGATGGGCTTGAGGTCGAGGTAGGCGTAGTTCTGGAATACGGGCCAGATGAATGCTGCGCCGCCGTGGATGCACTTGGCGGATGATTGCTTGCCGGTCTTACCGTAGATGACGAGGATCTTGTCGGAGGGGCAGCGGCGGTAGCGGCGCAGGATCGCGGCGAACGTGACGATCACCACGAAAACGATGATGAGGATGAGATAGAGTTCCATATCTTTCTAAATAATAGTGTTTTCCATGCTTTCGACGAGGAGGGTCGTGCCGTTTATGACTTCGGTGACCTTGATGGGGGTTCCCGTCGGGATGGGGGCGTCCTCCTCGGTTTGGGCGTTGTATTCACGTACGGCGTTGCTGATGTTTATCTGCACCTTGCCTTCGCCGGTACGGGTGGCCGGAATGGTGAGATAAACCGTGCCCTGGCAGCCCACGGCCGTCTTGTAAACGTTTATGTTGCCGCTCTGCTGCATTTTGCCGAGCAGGCGGAAGATGTACATGACCAGCGCCACCAGGCCGACGCCTATCACCGCCGCGAGGGCCAGGCGCAGGGGAGTCGAGGCCACCTTCTCCCTTAGGAGGATGGCCGTCCAGCCGAAGCCCAGGAGGAAGTTGATGAGATTGCGGAAGGTGTACAGGTTGCTGCCGCTTCCCAGGTCGGAGTCGGTCGCGTCCGGCGCGGAAGCGTCCGGACCGCCGGCGTCGAAGTCCGCATCGAGTCCGCTGCCGTCGGCGTCGGCCCCGATGAAGGTGAGGATTGTCTGGATAATGAAGATGAGGGAAGCCGCAAGGGTGACTCCCCAAAGTACTTTCATTGAGGGCTCAAGAGCGCCCCACCAAGTTGTTATCATATCGCGAAACTGTTAGTGTTTTCGCAAATATAATAAATATTTATCGAAATGCAATAAAAAAATTAAAAAATGTTCATCCCTCTTCAAAATGATTTTGCATAGGACGGAATAAAGAATTATTTTTGTCGGACCATGAAATCACATTTGCGGGCCGCTGTG
>CAJOQW010000085.1 GCA_905236955.1 uncultured Bacteroidales bacterium | reverse complement strand
CTTGTGGCCGGTCTCGCGCTCCACCTTCTCGAGGGCGTCGATGTTATAGGGATTGAGCACCACCGGTTTCTCGCATATGACGTCGCATCCGAGCCTCAGCCCATAGCGGATGAAGGCGTCGTGCGTGTAGTTGGGGGTGCAGATGCTCAGCCAGTGCAGGGGATCGGGCCCCTGCATCTGCTTGGAACAGAAACGGTCGAAGAGTTCGTTCTCGGTGAAGAAGGAGCACTCGGGGAAGAAACTGTCGAGCCGGCCCACGCTGTCAAACTTGTCGTAGGCGGCGAGAAGGTCGTTCCCGGTGTCCTTTATAGCCTTCAGGTGCCTGGGGGCTATATAACCCGCCGCTCCGATAAGAGCGAAATTCGCCATGGTCTAATCCTCCTCTGCCTCTTTATCCTTGTCTTTTCCCTTCCTGCGGGACTTCTTCTTGGACCCTTCGTCGTAGGAAGAGCCATAGCCATACCCGCTGCCGTAGCCATAGCCGTAACCATAGCCGTAGCCATAACCATAGCCGCTGCCGTAGCCATAACCGTAGTTGCCATAGCCCTTGCGGTGCTTGCGGAACTTGATGTCGTTGAGGATGATGGTCATGTTCGGGAACTCCTTGGTGTCCTTGAGTTCCTGCAGGTCGGGCAGCATGCGCTTGTCAACCATGTTGGAACGAAGGATGAACACGCTCACATCGACATAACGCTTTATCACGTTTGCATCGGCGATGATGCCCGCGGGCACGGCGTCAATAAGTATGTATTCGTAGCGGTCGCGAAGGGTTTCCATAAGCGTCTCGAAACGCTTGCTGCTCAGGAGCTCGGCCGGGTTGGGCGGAAGAGGACCGGAGGTGATGGAATCCACGCCCTGGGCTATGACATCGTGGGTGATGATGCTATCGATATCGTCCGTCTTAGCAGAAAGATAATTCGAGAGCCCCGGCTTCTTGCGCGAATAGAACTTGTGGGTGAGGGTCCCCTTGCGGAGGTCGGCATCCATCAGGAGCACTTTCTTATCGACCATGGCCAGGGACGCGGAGAGGTTCGAAGTGAGGAAGGTCTTGCCGCTGCCCTCCATGAGGGACAGGAACAGGTAAACCGTGGACTTCTGGTCGGTGTTGCGCGTGAATTCCACATTGCTCCTCAGTATCCTGAACGCCTCGGAGATGGAGTCGCGCTTGCCGCTCTCCACCACGATTTCGCGCTTGTCGCTCTTTTCCCTTCCGGGGATTTCGCCCAGGATGGGGATGTCGGTATAACCCTCGACGTCCTTGCGGTAGCGGATCTTGGTGTCGAGCATCCTGCGGAGGATGAAGATGAGCACCGGGATGAGGATGCCGATGAGAAGGCCGAGAAGGATATTGTGCCTGGTGTTGGGCGAAACAGGGCTGGGATTGACGCGCGCACGGTCGATCACCTTTGCATTGCCCTCGATGGAAGGCTGGCTTATGAGGAGTTCCTCACGCTTGCTGAGGAGGGTCAGGTACAACTGCTCCTTGATGCCCTGGACGCGGGACAGATTGTCGATATAAAGCTGCCCGGTGGGCACCTGGCGGATCTTGGCCGCAGCCTGCTGGTTGGCGTTCTGGGCAGATCCCATCCTCTGCGTGATGGCTCCGATGTACGACGACAGGAGCTGGTTGAGGTTGCTCTTGAGGGAAGCCTGTTCCAGCTGCATATCCCGCACTATAGGGTTGTTGGTCGTGCCGCTTTCCTTGTATTTGTCGAGCTTCAAGACCAGTTCGTTGAAGCGGGCTATGGTGGATTTGATATTATCGTCCTCGATATTTATCGTTACCGGGAACAACTTGTTCTCGACATTCGTCTGGGTGAACTGCAGCAGGTACTGGGCATGCGAGATTTCGGCCTGAAGGCGCTCCAGTTCCTCTGAAGACTGGATGCTCTGGGCCATGTATGCCTGGCCGTAGTCCTGCAGGTTCAGCAGCTGGTTGTTCTGCTTGAAGGAAGCGATCTGCGACTCCTGCGCACCCAGTTCCGAGTTGAGCTGTGCTATACGGTTGTTGATGTAATCGGATGTCTGCCGGATGATGCCGCGCTTCTCGAGCACGGTGTTCTCGTTATACACCGTTATCATCTCGTTCAGGATGTCCGCAGCCCTTTCGGGAGAGGTGTCTTTCAGCGAGAAATTGATGATGCCGTCGGATGTGCTGTTGCGCTCTATCGAAACGCGATGCCTGTAAGAATTGGCTACATCATTCAGATTCAGGTGGTTGACTGTGATGGGATTGTCATAGTACAGTTCCCTGAGTGCCCAGGTGGGATGCACGGCGATGCGGCCGAGGCTTGTGGAAAGGGTGTCGCCGAGGCGGCCCGCCACCGGCTCGTAGTCTGCTATCTGGATGGTCAGGGAAGAATCGCTCTGGATGGTGATGACCGCCGAGGCATAATCGGTTTCCTTAAGGTCGGGGAAAACCACCCTTATCGGAGTGTCGCCATAGAGATCCTTTACGCGCTTGACAAGCTTGGTCTGGCACTTGTAGGTCGTGCCCAGGTTGAGCCTCTTTGCCACCTCCAGCATGGGAGTCTCCGACTGCAGGACGATGATCTCGTCGTTGATGGCGTTCATGGTGGTGGCGACGCGCCGGTTGGTGATGTTCTCCAGCATGGAGGCGCCGTTGTCGAGACGGTTCCTGGT
>CAJOQW010000084.1 GCA_905236955.1 uncultured Bacteroidales bacterium | reverse complement strand
GTGGTCGCACTCGACCAGAAGATCAAGGTGGTCGTGCTCGATTTCAACAGCGAGCAGAAGCGCATCGCCCTCGGTCTCAAGCAGCTCACCCCGCATCCCTGGGACAATCTCGATCCGAACCTCAAGGTCGGCGACAAGGTCAAGGGCAAGGTGGTCATCATCGCCGATTACGGTGCATTCGTTGAGATCGAACCCGGCGTGGAAGGCCTCGTGCATGTCAGCGAGATGTCCTGGAGTCCCAGGCTTCACAGCGCCCAGGAATTCCTCAAGGTCGGCGACGAAGTCGAGGCCCAGATCCTGAGCATCGACCGCGAAAGCCACAAGATGTCCCTCGGTATCAAGCAGCTCATGTCCAATCCGTGGGAGAACATCATTGCCAAGTATCCCGTCGGCAGCACCCATAAGGCTACCGTCCGCAACATCACCAACTTCGGTGTGTTCGCAGAGCTGGAAGACGGCGTGGAGGGTCTCGTGCACATCAGCGACCTCAGCTGGAACAAGATCAAGCATCCCGGCGAGGTTGTTGCCATCGGCGACGAGATCGAGGTCCAGATCCTCGAGGTGGACGAGAGCAACCACAAGCTCAGCCTCGGCCACAAGCAGCTCGTTCCCAATCCGTGGGATGAAATCGAGGCCAAGTTCCCCGTAGGCAGCACAGTCGAAGGCACCGTGGCATCCACCACCGACAAGGGCGCCAACATCGACCTCGGCTGCGATGTCCCCGGCTTCGCATTCAACCGCGAGCTCGTCAAGGAAGACGGCAAGCAGGCTGTCGCTGGCGAAACCCTGCCGTTCAAGGTAGTCGAGTTCCGCCGCAGCACCCGCCGCATCCTCCTCAGCCATCTCCGCACTTACCAGGAGGTCAAGGAGCGTGCGGTCGCAGCAGAAAGCGAGAACACCAAGAAGGCGGTAAAGCGCATCAACACCAACATCGAGAAGACCACCCTCGGCGACATCGATGCCCTCGCTGCACTCAAGGACAAGCTTGAGAAGGCAGAGGAGAAGTAATGGACTTTACCATAACCATTCTGGGCTCGGCTTCGGCCCTGCCCTTTTCCGACAGAAATCCAAGCGCCCAGGCACTAAGCGTGCACGGGCGCTTGTATCTTATAGATTGCGGCGAAGGCACGCAGCAGCGTTTCCGTCAGGAGCATCTTTCCTTCGTGAAGGTGCAGGCTGTATTCATCTCCCATATTCACGGCGACCATATCTTCGGACTCTTCGGGCTGCTCAGCACCATGTCGCTCTACCACAGGCTGGAGCCGCTCCGTATCTACGCACCCGAAGGCTTCGCACCGATCCTGGGGTTCTTCCTTTCCACCTTCGGCCAGGACCTCTCTTTCACTGTGGAGCACGTGCCGGTCGCTGTCAAGGAACCGCAGGAGATTTATTCGGACAAGGTGCTGAAAGTGAGCGCTTTCCCGTTGAATCACAAGATCCCATGCTATGGTTTCCTTTTCACGGAAAATACAGGGGAGGGAAGGCGGCCCCGCACATACGCCTATTGTTCCGACACAGCTTCCTTCCCGGAACTGGCTGCCTGGGTGAAGGGCGTGGACGTGCTCTATCACGAAACTACCTATACCGGGGAATTGGCAGAGAAGGCCGTGCAGTACTTCCATTCGACCACTGCCGATGCGGCCCGTTGTGCTTCCGATGCGGGGGTGGGCAAACTGCTCATAGGACATTATTCGTCGCGTGTCAGGGACGTGAAGGTCTTCCAGCAGGAATGTCGTACGATTTTTGCAGAGTCGTATGCTGTCGATGACGGCGATATAATAAGCATAGCTTCAAAATGAAAAGGTTCCTTCTGCTTGCCTTAGGTGCGATGCTTGCGGCCATGGCTGTCGCAGCGGATTCAACCCCGCAGGAGAAATACATAGAAAAGTATGCCCCGATAGCAGTCGCGGAGATGAAGCGTTCCGGAGTCCCGGCAAGCATCACCCTGGCCCAGGGTATGCTGGAAAGCCGCTACGGGCTCTCCGCCATGGCTACCAAGGGTAACAACCATTTCGGTATCAAATGCCATCGCGACTGGAAGGGCAAGAAAATGTACATCGACGACGACGCCCCGAAAGAGTGCTTCAGGGTTTACTCCAGTGCAGCCGAGTCTTTCCGCGACCATTCCGATTTCCTCCGTTACTGGGACCGCTACAAACCTTTGTTCGAGCTTTCTCCCACCGACTACAAGGGCTGGGCGAAAGGGCTGAAGAAGGCCGGTTACGCCACCGACCCGAATTATGCCGCGAAACTCATAAAGATAATCGAGGACTATGGCCTTTATCGTTACGACACCGGTTCGGCCGGCCGCGCCGTGGCAGTGCCCGAAACTCCGCTGGACCTTGAGAAACAGACGGTGAAGGAAGTTGTGGCATCCGGCGAACATTATACATTCAGCCTGTCGCGGTCCATGTACACCCGCAACAAGGTCAAGTTCATATATTCCCTCGATGGGGAGAGCTATGCCAGTATCGCTAGCGACAACCAACTGTTCCTCAAGGAGTTGTTACGCTTCAACGACCTCTCTTCCACCGAGCCTCTGAGCCCCGGTACCGTGGTTTATCTGCAGAGGAAGAAGAAATATGCGGCCAAGGGGCTGGATATGTATGTCTTCTCCGCAGGCGAAGACCTGCGTGAGGTATGCCAGCGCTTCGCCGTCCGGAAAAGCAGCATCGAAAAGTTGAACGGCATCCAGGAAGGTTATGTTCCCCAGGAAGGGGACAAGATAATGCTCCGCAAGACAAGATGAAAGGTTTTGCCAAATATATATGGCTGCTGGTCGCTGCCATCGCAGTGCTCCTTTGTGTCAGGGGCCTCAAGTGGATGGCCGACAACAAATGGTCTAACCTCCAGCAGGACAAGGAGTTGTATGTATATCCATCCACTCCTGTGCAGGAGGTGCTGGACAGTCTGTCCGCCTGCGTTAAAAGGAAGGGGAGCCTTGAGCGTACTTTCCGTGACAAGCAGGTGGAAAAGTATCTGACTCCCGGCCACTATTCCTTCAAGGAAGGTGCGACAAGCGTCTTTATCGCAAGGTCCCTCAACAACGGATGGCAGTCTCCGGTGAACCTGACCTTGTCTGGGTCGCTTCGCCTCAAGGGCGACATAGCAAGGAAAATCGCAGCCCAGATGATGGTGGATTCCGCCCAGGTGGCTTCGGCCCTTGAAGACGAGGCCCTGCTGGCCAAGTTTGGCTTCACTCCTTCCACGGTATTCGCCCTTTTCATCCCCGACACCTATGAGATGTTCTGGACGGCATCCACGGAAGAAATCCTCGAAACCCAGAAAGCGGCATACGACAGTTTCTGGACCAAGGAGAAACTTGACCGCGCAGCCGCAGCAGGCCTTGATAAATTGCAGGTTTCCATCCTGGCTTCGATAGTGAAAGGGGAGTCCCGCATGAAGAGCGACTTCCCGAAGATTGCGGGGGTGTATCTGAACCGCATCCACAAGGGGATGCTCCTTCAGGCGGACCCGACCGTAGCCTTCTGCTTCGACTATACCCTCGACCGGATACTTCTCAAGCATCTTTCGGTAGGTTCTCCTTACAATACTTACAAATACAAAGGTCTCCCTCCGGGACCCATATGCGTGCCGGACAAGGATTATCTCGAGGCCGTCCTCGATCCCGATTATGGCGGAGGGAATCTATTCTTCTGCGCCGATCCGTCCTTCGACGGCTCCCACCGCTTCGCGAGGACTTTTGCCGAACACCGCCAGAATGCCATCGCTTTCCAGAAGGCGCTCAACGCCAGGGCGAAAAATGTCCGTGTAAAGGATTCCAAACAGTAGTTTCCGGTGATAGGGGGACTATTTGTCTTCCCACACTTTAAGATATTCCTGCAGGGCCCACATCTCGTCCCTGTAACGGGCGGCGTCGGTGAATTCCAGATTCCCGGCGGAGTGTTTCATGCGCTCCCTGTCCTCTTCGATGAGTTTGAGGATCTGTTCGCGGGACATGGCCCTGATCACCGGGTCCTGCAGCACGGCAGCCAGGTCGGCGCGCACTTTCCCGCGGTCGAAGGCCGCCCCGGCATCGCGCTTTGAATCGTGCCCGAATCCTACGCTTACCATGCCCCTTCCCAGGTCGGAAGGATTCGGAATATAGGTGGGGTCGTCGTAGGAGTTGGGTGCGCTGACACGGCCGGTGGTGCCGTTCGCCACGTGCGGGTTCATCCGCTTCGAAGAAGTGAGTTCCGCTGCGAGTTCGTTGCTGCGGGTTTCCACCTGTTTGGGTGTGATATGATGCAACTCGTTGTATTCCATCTGTTTGGCCCGTCTCCGGTTGGTCTCGCGTATGGTCTCTTCCATGCTGGGAGTTATCTTGTCGGCATACATTATCACCAATCCGTTGATATTGCGCGCGGCACGGCCTGCCGTCTGGGTAAGCGCCCTTGTGGTGCGCAGGAATCCTTCCTTGTCGGCATCCAGGATGGCTACCAGCGATACGCTCGGGAGGTCCAGGCCTTCGCGTAACAGGTTCACTCCCACCAGGACATCGAACAGCCCGTTCTTGAAATCTTCAATGATTTCCACCCTTTCAGCGGTATCCACGTCTGAATGGATGTATCGGACGCGGACTCCTGCCCTGGCAAGATAGTCGTCGAGTTTCTCGGCCATCACCTTGGTGAGGGTGGTGACGAGTACGCGCTCGTCCTTTTCGGCCCTCACCCTGATCTCTTCCAGGAGGTCGTCCACCTGGTTTTCTATGGGGCGCACCTCGATCGGCGGGTCGAGCAGGCCGGTGGGTCTTACCACCTGTTCCACAACCAGCCCTTCCGACTGTTCCAGTTCATAGTCGGCGGGAGTTGCGGAAACGTAAACCTTCTGCCCGGTGAGTTTTTCGAATTCTTCGAATTTCAAGGGCCTGTTGTCGGCTGCGGCAGGTAGCCGGAACCCATATTCGATCAGCACCGATTTCCGGGAATGGTCTCCTCCGTACATGGCATGGATCTGGGGGAGTGTGACGTGGCTCTCGTCGATGAAGGTGATGAAATCCTTGGGGAAATAATCGATAAGGCAGAAGGGGCGCTGACCCGGCTTGCGGCCGTCCAGATAGCGGGAATAATTTTCGATGCCGGGGCAGTATCCCATTTCCTTGATCATCTCCAGGTCATTTTCCACCCTTTGCTGCAAACGTTTGGCTTCCAATGGTTTGCCTATACTATCGAAATACTCGGTCTGGGTTTTCAAGTCGTCCTGGATATGGGAGACGGCAGCTATCGACCTTTCCCTGGTGGTTACGAAGTTGTTGGCGGGGTAAACATCGATGCTGTCTAGATCTTCCATCTTCGCGCCGGTGACCGGGTCGATCAGGGAGATGGCGTCCACCTCGTTCCCGAAGAATTCGATGCGCACGGCCTCGTCGGCCCCGCCGAGGAAGACATCCACCGTATCCCCGCGCACCCTGAACGTTCCGCGCTTGAAATCCACCTCGGTCCGGGAGTAGAGTGCGTCCACCAGTTTGTACAGGAAACCGGTGAGGGTGCGGGTTTCTCCTTTGCGCACCGTGATGGTCTGGCTGTGCCAGTCTTCGGGGTTTCCTATGCCGTAGAGGCACGACACCGAGGATATCACGATGACATCGCGCCTGCCTGACATGAGGGCTCCGGCCGCGCTGAGACGGAGTTTCTCTATCTGGTCGTTTATCGAGAGGTCTTTCTCGATGTATGTGTCAGTGGATGGTATGTAGGCTTCCGGCTGGTAATAGTCGTAGTAGCTGACGAAGTATTCCACCGCATTTTCGGGGAAGAAGGCCTTGAATTCCCCGTACAACTGGGCGGCCAGGGTCTTGTTGTGGCTGAGTATGAGGGCGGGACGTTGCAGGTTCCGGATAACGTTCGCCATGGTGAAGGTTTTGCCGGAGCCGGTGACTCCCAGCAGGCATATGTCACCTACACCCTTGTCCAGGGCTTCCGACAGTTGTGCGATAGCCTCCGGCTGGTCGCCGGAAGGCTTGTAATCCGAAACCAGTTTGAATTTCATGATCGTTTTACCTTGATGACGCGCTTGAGGGCCCCCAGCTGGGAGATGATCTTGTCAAGCTCCATGTTCGAAGGCACCAGCAGCCGTACCGAGATCTCGAAAGTGCCGTCCCTTTGGTTCTCGGAGACGTTGAATGAGCGAAGGGAGGCCTTGAAAGCCCCGATCACCTCCATGATGGAGGCCAGGACCGCCTGGTCGCGCTCCGCGCTAATGCCCAGGGAGGCCTGGAAGTCCCCGGATGAAGCGGTTTCCTGCCAAATGACCTTCTGGATGCGGTACGGGTATTTTTCCATGAGCCTGGCGGCGTTCGGGCAGGAGATGCGGTGTATCTTTATTCCTTCGGTGCGGGTTACAAAACCGAAGACGTCGTCCCCGAACACAGGATTGCAGCATTTTGCCAGTTTGTAGTCCATGCCCCTCACGTTCTTGGCATTGAGCACCAGGATTTCGTCACCGCTGGAACTGTAGTTCAAGTTGTGGTCCACCTCGGGGAGGACTCCATGGCTGGTGCCTGCCGCAATTGCAGCCTTCTTCTGCTGGATGAAGGCCTTGATGTCATTCACATCCAAAACTTCGCGCCCCAGGTCCGCCATGAAGTTGATCACGGAGGAGTACTTGCGGGCCTTCATGAATTCCGCCTGATAATCGCCGGGCCATTCGAGCTTCCAGTTTTTAAGGCGCCTTTCCAGCAGTTCGCGGCCGGTGGCAGCCATCTTGCGTTCTTCGGCATCCAGTTCCTGTTTGATCTTGGTGCGGGCCTTCGAAGTGACGACCCAGTTCAGCCACTCCCTCGAGGGATGCTGGTTCTTGCCGGTATTGATTTCCACCACATCCCCGGTGGATAGCTTTTCCTTGATGGACACTCCCTTGCCGTTTATGCGTCCGCCGATGCAGTGGATACCTATGTTGCTGTGGATGTTGAATGCGAAGTCAAGCACCGAGGAGCCGGCTGCGAGGATGCGGAGTTCGCCGGTGGGGGTGAACACGAAGATTTCCCGGGAAGGGGGTTGCGGGAGGTCTTCCGCCTTGGCTTCGGCTGGATGTTCCATGGCGTAGCGTACCGAGGAAAGCCACCTGTCCAGATTTGCCTCGTGCTGCACGCCTTTGTATGCCCAGTGTGCGGCATTGCCGTTCTCGGCCTCGTAGTCCATGCGCTTCGTGCGTATCTGGACTTCCACATAGGCGCCCCGCCTGTTCTTTACGGTGATGTGGAGGCTTTCGTATCCGTTGGGACGCGGGTTGGTGAGCCAGTCGCGCAGACGGGCCGTGTCGGGCTCGTATTCCTCGGTGACGTAACCGTACACTTTCCAGCAAAGGTCTTTCTCCAGTACCGTGTCGGGCTCGCAGTCGATGATGAAACGGATGGCGAATACGTCGAACACTCCCTCGAAGGGCACTTTCTGGACCTGCATCTTGCGGTAGATGGAGTAGGCCGTCTTGGTGCGTATCTTGAGCTTGTATTCGATTCCGGCGTCGGACAACTTCTGCTTGAGGGGTTCGATGAATTCCATCATGAGCCTTTCGCGGTCGCGTTCGGTGGCCTTGAGTTTGTTCGTGATGGCCCGGTACTGCTCGGGATCGGCATAGCGGAAATAGATGTCCTCCATCTCGCTTTTTATGTTGTATAGCCCCAGCTGGTGGGCGAGCGGGATATATAGCATCAGGGTTTCGAGAATCTTCTGCTCCCTGGAGTTCTTGGGGAAGATGGCAAGGCTCCTCATCACTTCGAGCCTGTCCGCTATCTTGATGACCGCAACGCGCGGGTCGGTGGAGTACTGGACTATGAGTTTCTTGTAGTTCTCTGCCTCGAGCCGGGTGTCTTTGGGCTTGATGGTGGATATCTTGTTGAGCCCCTCGACCATCGTCAGGATGTCTTTCGGGAAATCGCTGATGTCCCTGTCTTTGTGGATGCGGGTGGCTTCATGGAGATAGACTGCGGCCACACATTCGGGAGGAAGACCGATTTCGTCGCTTACTATGGCTGCGACGTTGTCGGCGTGGCCGATGAACGGGGAGCCGTCGCTGCGGACTTCTCCCGCAAGCGCGGCGGCCGCGACGGCCCTGGCTTTTTGTACCACTTCTTCCATACAAGACAAAAATAACAAAAAAACATGATAAAAAACCTCCACCGTCTGAATAGGCGGCGGAGGTTTTGATAATAGCTTGTATGTCAGCCTGTTACATCAAGGCATAACGAGCGATGAAGAGGGCTGCCAGGACCCACAGCGTAATGCTTATCTTCTTGAACTTGCCGGTGCAGGCATTGATGAG
>CAJOQW010000083.1 GCA_905236955.1 uncultured Bacteroidales bacterium | reverse complement strand
GCTGGAATTCTTCGTGAACCTTCCCTCCGATATAGCATCCAAAGTGAAAGCCCAGGATAAATCCTGGCTTCCCGCCTCCATAAAATGATGACCAAATGAAAAGATTGACAATAATCCTTTTAGCCGCCCTGGCCCTGTATGGCTGCGGGGCAGGCGTGAAGGGAACGGCGGTAGCCGGCAAACAGAACTATGTCATAGGATTCTACAATCTGGAGAATCTGTTCGACACTTATCACGACGAAGGCAAGAACGACTACCAGTTCCTTCCCGACGGCCAGAATCAGTGGACCGAAGCCAAGTACCGGAAGAAGCTCCACAACATGGCCCAGGTGATAGAGGCCATGAAACAGGACAATGGAGTGTGGCATACTGTGCTGGGGGTCAGTGAGATAGAGAATCGCCACGTCCTCGAGGACCTGGTGAGCGACCCGCAGATAGCCCCGGCCAACTACCAGATAGTCCACTACGACGGACCCGACAACCGCGGCGTGGATGTGGCCCTGCTCTACAAGCCCGAACAGTTCAGGCCGCTCGCGAGCGAGAGCATCCGCTTCACCTTCGATTCCCCGGGCATCGACTTCAGCGCCTGGACCCAGGAAGAGAAGGACAACTTCCGCACCCGCGACGTCCTGATGGTCCGCGGCATGCTGGGGGACGAGATGTTCGCGTTCTTTGTCGCGCACCTTCCTTCAAGGCTTGGCGGAAAGGGTGCCGACCTCCGTCCCAGGGGAGCTGAAATCATCTATCAGAGGGCCGTGGAACTCGAGGACGAATTCCCCGGCATCCGCATCGTTGTGATGGGAGATATGAATGACAATCCCACCGACGAGAGCATGGTGAAGTTCATGCACGGCAAGGAGACCATTGCAGAGGTAGGCGAGCATGATTTCTTCTCTCCCTTCCTCAGCATGCTCAAGAACGGATACAGTTCGCTCTATTACCAGGGCCAGAGCAACATCTACGATATCATCCTCGTGAACAGGCAGATAGCCCAAGCTCCCGACGGAGGACTCAAGATCCTGCAAATCAACAACAACGGTTTCTATGGCAGGATATTCAGGAAGGATTTCATGACCCAGCAGAGCGGTCAGTACAAAGGCACGCCGTTCCGTACTTTCAGCAACGGCGCCTTCGTCGGAGGATATTCCGACCACTATCCTACGTATATAGTAGTAACAAAATGACCAAACCTATGATAAAGAAGTTAATCGTGGCCTGTGCCGCCCTCGCGCTTTCCCTGTCCCTTTACGCCCAGGGGCCGGGCGGCGGAGTGAAAGGTACGGTGATTACGCGCGGGACGAACGAACCCGTGCAGAATGCAAGGCTCGATCTTTTCTCGGGCGCCGAGCTTATCGGGACCGCCCTCTCGGCAGAAGACGGAACCTTCATGATCCCGGACCTTGCAGACGGCATGTACACACTGGTGATTTCGTCCAGCGAATATATGCAGAATACCGTCAACGTCACCGTGAACGACGGATACGTGAAGAACATGTTCAATCTTTCGCTGACTCCCACCAAGAAACTGGAGATCCTCGAAGATGCCACCCTGATGGAATTCGACATGGACGATGCGGGTTATAACGACGCTCCTTCCGTCCTGTTCGGCAGCAACGACATCTTCAACGATGTGGTAAGCTACAACTTCAGCAGCGTCCGTTTCAAGAACCGCGGCTTTACCAGCGAGAGCCAGGATACGTACCTGTCCGGCGTCAAGATGAACGACGCCGTCACGGGCTATGGCCCCTGGAGCCTTTGGAGCGGCCTCAACGAGGCTACCCGCAGCAAGGACGGCACTACCGGAAACGAGAATTCCGATGTGGCGTTCAGCGGTTACAACGGTTCCAGCAACATCTTCGGCGACGCTCTCAGCATGCGTACAGGAAAGCGCTTCAGCGTGCTTACGAACAGCTCCCTGTACCGTCTGAGGCTGATGGGTTCCTATGCCACGGGACTCATGGACAACGGATGGGCATTCGCCGTCAATGCGAGCGCCCGTCTGGGAGGCAACGACTGGGTGGACGGCGTGTACTACCGCAGTTTCGCCTACTATCTTGCTGCCTCCAAGGTTTTCGGCGACGCCCACAAGTTCCACTTTATCTTCATGGGCACCCCGGGGCGCAGGGGAGCGCAGAACGGTTCGACCCAGGAGGTGTACGACCTTACGGGAGACAATATGTACAACTCCAACTGGGGTTATCAGAACGGCATTGTCCGCAACGCCCGCGAGCGCAGGACCCATGAGCCTATAGCCATCGTCCGTTATGACTTCAAGCCCTCCTCCCGTTTCGAAGGCAGCGCCACCGCCCTTTACCGTTTCGGCAAGAACGGCTATTCCGCACTCGACTGGTACAATGCCCAGGATCCGAGGCCCGATTATTACCGCAACCTTCCGAGCTATTTCTACAACGCGGACACCGACTACAACCGCGACAGCGAGACGAAGGCCGCCTGGTTCAATGAGATTTGGACCCATTCATCGGATTATCCGCAATATACCCATATCAACTGGGACAGGCTCTATCAGGTGAACCAGAACGACATCGACCAGGATGGGCAGAAGAGGGCGCATTATGTGGAGCAGGAGCGCCACACCGACCAGCGCGACCTCAACTTCGCCACCCATATCAAGTTCAAACCCAGCGATTTCTTCACTTTCCGCGCGGGTATGAGCGCGAGGATCAACAAGACCGAGTATTATAACATAGTATCGGACCTGCTCGGGGCGGACTATTTCGTGAACATCGACAATTTCGCCGACCGCGAATTCGCATCCCAACCCGAGATGGTCCAGAACGACCTCGAGTACTATCAGGCGCACGGAGAGGCACAGAAGGTGAAAGTGGGCGACAAGTATTCGCACGATTATTTCGCCCATGTCCGCAACTACGAGGGCTGGCTCGGCGGAGAATACGCCCTCGGTAATTTCAGCGCCACCCTTTACGGCCGTGCAGGGTACAATACTTTCTGGCGCGAAGGCGTATGGAAGAAAGGCTTGTTCCCCGACAATTCGAAGGGGGATTCCGAGCATCTCAAGTTCCTCACCTATGCCGGCAAGGCGGGCCTCAACTATGTGATAGGCGGCAATATGCGCGTCTATGCCAACGCAGGCTACTACAATGACGCTCCCAAGTTCAGCCAGACCTTCCTCTCTCCGCGCACCCGCAACAGCGTAGCCCCGAACCTCACCACCATGAAGACCTTCGCCGGCGACGTCAACTGGCAGTATTCCGGCAACGGGTACAATATCCGTCTGACCGGCTTCTATGCCACGATAAAGGACCAGTGCGACCTGATGAGTTTCTACGACGACCTGCAGAACGCCTTCACCAACTTCAGCATGACGGGCATCGACGAACGCCACGTGGGAATGGAGCTGGGTTTCAAGGTTCCGCTTCCCATCGACGCCCTTTCCCTCCAGGGCGCCCTCAGTCTGGGTGAATATGTTTACACGTCCAATCCCTACATGACACAGACGGAGGACAACTCCGCCGAGGTCGTGATCGACAACGAGCAGGTCCCGTACTGGATGAGCAGCCCTGTCTTCGAACAGCTTGCCGACGGCAACTGGACCGACAAAGAGTCCGTCAAGCATTACGTTCCCTCGACTCCGCAGACCGCCGCCAGCCTCGGCCTCTCATGGAACAAGAACTATTGGTTCATCGATGCGGATGTGGAGTACTTCGACCGCAACTATCTGGACATGAATCCGTTCTACCGCACTGCCAGGGCGGTGCAGGGTCCGGACGGCATCGTTACCGCAGATGAGATAATGTACATGACCGCCCAGGAAAAGTTC
>CAJOQW010000082.1 GCA_905236955.1 uncultured Bacteroidales bacterium | reverse complement strand
GGGGAGGAGAGGCATCAGTTACCTTCTTTGGGAGGATCGACTTTCGAGTAATACTTGAGGTCCCCAAGGAAACTGGCTGCACAGATGACGCCCAATACAAAGCTGACGGCCAGGGCTATGTAGTCGAAGATGGTGAAAATATATACGCTCCTGAAGATGGATACTACGTGGGTGTAGTCCCTCACAGGCCGGATGAAGATGAAGATCAGGCAGATCACTATCATGATGATCCTGAATTCGGTGGGCCCCATCTTGGCATAGGTGAGCTTGAACTCGGACCTGAGATGGGCGTTCATGCTTACGTTGAACGACAGGATTATATAGAATACCAGCGCCAACAGTGCAATGTTGAGGTGCACCCAGGGGGAGAGCCCGACGCCGATGAACATGAACATTTCGTTGATGATATCCATGGTGTGGTCGAGGTAGTACCCATAGATAGGCCTCTGGGCCCTTCGCACCCTTGCGATGGTGCCGTCGAGGGAGTCTCCGTACCAGTTCACGATGAAACCCAGGATGGCCAGCCAGAGCCAGTTGACTCCAAGATTTGAAAGGATGAATCCTGCCGCGATAAGCAGTGAGCCGAAGAAGCCGATTGCGGTCATCATGTCAGAGGTTACCCAGGAGGGCTGCTTCCCGGCAAGCCATACGAGCAACTTCTTCTCGAGTGCGTTGAACACTGAAGTCTGGATGCGGGTTGCCTGTTTGATTTCTGCCATATCGATTGATCAAGTTTACAAATATACTATATTTTTTTGGCAAGAAACAAAAATTTGGATGCTCCGGGATTCGCCATTTTGTTCCATATTGGTATATTCGCAGCGTGAACCGCGGGAATCTCACAGGACACTTGGCCGCCGGGAGCGCTTATGCGATCTTCGGGCTCAATATTGTGTTCTGCAAAGACATAGCGAATGCGTCCGTAATATCTGCCGAGGCTCTTTTCGGGCTCCGCATGATTCTCGCCGCCGCCATATTCTGGTTTGCGTCGATCTTTGTCAAGGGAGGGAAAGTGCCCCGGAAAGACCTCCTTATGATGCTGGCCGCCGGCGTAATAGGGCTGGCCCTTCCGCAGTATACATTCCTTAAGGGAATCACCATGGCCACATCGATCGACACGTCCATCATCGGGTCACTTACCCCTGTATGGACCATGATCTTCGCGGCGATCTTCCTCAAGGAGCCGATAACCGGGAAGAAAGTGGCGGGGGTCATAGTCTCCCTGGCAGGAGTCATCCTGCTGATATTCACCTCGCTGCATTTTTCGGGAGGAATCGGTCACACCACCCCTGCAGGGGCCGTGCTGCTCCTCCTCAACGCAATCACCTTCGCGGCGTATCTGGGGATTTTCCGTCCCCTGATCCAGCGTTATGACGTCATCACGCTCATGAAGTGGATGTTCCTCTTCGCCGCTCTCTCGTCCCTGCCCTTCACCCTGGGGCCCATGGTCTCGGTAGATTATCGCTCCATCAGCCTCCAGGTGGCGGGGGAGATCGCATATCTGGTGGTGCTGGCCACATTCGTGACCTACACTCTGATCCCGATCGGCCAGAAAAATCTCCGGCCCACCCTGGTGAGCATGTACACCTATCTCCAGCCCATCATCGCCGTGGCCGTGAGCATTATTGCCGGAATGGACGTACTCACATGGCAGAAGGTGGCGGCCATGCTGCTCGTCTTCACGGGAGTAGCCATAGTCAACCGTTCCAGGGCGGCCTCCCAATAGTCAAAATACCAACATATTATTATTGACAGCAGGCGCCGAATCACCTATTTTTGCGTCTCAGGGATGAAGCTATCGGATGTCAAGACAGGAGAGAGGGCCGTCATCGTCAAGGTGAACGGCCATGGCGGCTTCCGCAAGAGGCTCATCGAAATGGGCTTCATTACGGGAAAGAAAGTGAGGGTTGTGCTCAATGCCCCTCTTAAGGACCCTATAGAATACGAGATACTCGACTATAAGGTTTCCCTCCGCAGGGAAGAGGCCGAGAGGATCGAGGTCATCTCCGAAGAAGAGGCGAGGCAGACCCTTTCCCGCGAGGAAGATTTAAGCGCGATAGAGCGCAGCCGTTCCGGCGAGGACGAACGCCTCGATGCAATGATGGTCAAGCTCGCCGAAGAACGCGGGCACGTTATCCGGGTCGCCCTTGTGGGCAATCCCAACTGCGGCAAGACCAGTCTCTTCAACATTGCGTCCGGGGCGCACGAGCATGTTGGCAACTACAGCGGCGTCACGGTCGATGCCAAGGAGGGCCGGCTCAAGCACAAGGGTTACGACTTCATCCTGGTGGACCTTCCGGGCACATACTCGCTCAGCGCATACAGTCCCGAAGAGCTCTACGTCCGCAAGAATCTCCTCGAATCGATTCCGGATGTCGTGATAAATGTGGTTGACTCTTCGAATCTGGAGCGCAACCTTTATCTTACCACACAGCTG
This sequence comes from uncultured Bacteroidales bacterium, assembly GCA_905236955.1. Classification (GTDB taxonomy): domain Bacteria; phylum Bacteroidota; class Bacteroidia; order Bacteroidales; family UBA932; genus Cryptobacteroides. The sequence continues at coordinate 11,776 of CAJOQW010000082.1, read as the reverse complement.
ATAGACATGGACCTCCGTGTGGTGATGGCCCTCAACATGTATGACGAGCTCAGGGAAAAAGGCGACAAGCTGGATGTGGAACAGCTTGGTTACCTGCTGGGAGTGCCCTGCTGTCCAACCGTAAGCCGGGACGGAGAGGGCATTCCTGAGCTCCTGGACACTGTAATAGCCATATACGAGAACCACGAGCCACGCCTCGGCCGCCACATACATATCAATCACGGGCGCGAGCTGGAACAAAGCATCCATCATCTCCAGGAGCATATCCAGGAGAATGCCACCATCGGTGCGCATTACTCCACCCGCTACTTAGCCATAAAATATCTTGAAAACGACAAGGATGTCGAGCGCATAATCGACACCTATCCAAATGCCGCGGTCATACGGGAGGCCCGCGAGGAAGAGAACTCGAGGGTGGAGAACCTCCTCCACACCAATCCCGAATCTGCCGTGGTCGATGCCAAATACGCCTTCATCCAGGGCGCCCTCAAGGAAACCTACAAACCGCAAGGGGAAAGGAAGCACGGGCGCACCATCACGGACAGGATAGACGCCGTGGTCACCAACAAATGGGCGGCCTTCCCCATTTTCCTGGTCCTCCTCTATCTTATCTTCTGGTTCACCTTCACGGTCGGCCAGTATCCGATGGACTGGATAGATTCCCTCGTCGGCAGGTTCGGCGACCTGGTCGGCTCTCTCATGAAAGAAGGCTGGCTGAAAGACCTTGTCGTGGACGGGATCATCGCGGGCGTCGGCAGCGTGCTGGTGTTCCTTCCGAACATCCTTATCCTTTATTTCTTCATCAGCCTCCTGGAAGACAGCGGATACATGGCCCGTGCCGCCTTCATAGTGGACAAGCTGATGCACCATCTTGGCCTGCACGGCAAGAGTTTCATCCCCATGGTCATGGGGTTCGGATGCAATGTGCCGGCCATCATGGCCACCCGCACTATCGAGAGCCGCAAGAGCCGGCTCATCACCATCGCCCTCATACCGTTCATGAGCTGTGCGGGAAGATTGCCCATCTTCGTGTTGCTCGCGGGCACCTTCTTCCCGAAACATGCCGCACTCGCCCTCCTTTGCATCTATCTGCTCGGAGTGTTGCTTGCCATACTCAGTGCGCTGGTAATGAAGCGCGTCGTCAAGGACGACGACCTTCCTTTCGTGATGGAACTGCCTCCCTACCGGGTCCCTACGGCCAAGGCCATAGGCCGTCATACCTGGGAGAAGGGGAGGCAGTACCTCCAGAAGATGGCCACCACCATCCTTATCGGCTCCGTCGTAATCTGGTGCCTGGGCTATTTCCCGCACAACGTGGACAACGGCCCCGAATACCAGCAGGAGAATTCCTATCTGGGCCATGTCGGCAAGGCGGTCGCCCCGGCCCTGAAACCGCTTGGTTTCAGCTGGAAGATGGACATTGGCCTGCTTACCGGCGTCGTGGCCAAGGAGTTGGTGGTGAGTTCGCTTGGCGTGATGTATTCCGGAGAGGAGGTGGACGTCGATTCCGACAATACCCAGTTGCAGGCGGCCCTTGCCAGGAACGTCTCTTTGCCGGCAGGCGTGGCGTTCATGATCTTCGTCCTGCTCTATTTCCCCTGCATAGCGACGTTCGTAGCCATCAAGAACGAGACCGGCAAATGGAGCTGGGCAATCGGCATCTGCATATACACAATCGCTGTCGCCTGGATAGCCGCCTTCATCGGTTTCCACCTGACGGCGCTCCTGATATAGAAATCCCTTAAGTTCTTTTTGTAAGCCGGGCCCTGCGACATCTTGTTGCGGGGCTTTTTCTAATGAGTGGTCAGAAATCTTGCATCATGGGGTTGAGCCTGTCCAGGAACCGGTATCCGGCCGCTTCCGAAAGGTGTACCGGGATGATGTCCCTCGAGCCGGCAAGGTCTGCTATGGTCCGGGCTACCTTTATGATACGGGAAAAGGCCCTTGCCGACAGGCCCTGCCTGTGTATCAGCCTTTCCATCAGGTCCCTGCACTCCCCGTCGAGCCTGCAGAACTTTTCCAGTTGCCGGCTGTTCATCTCGGCGTTGGTGCTTATGCCTTCGTCGCGGAACCTTTCTTTCTGGATTGCCCTCGCCTTCACGACCCTCGCTGCTACCGCCTCGCTGGACTCTCCCTTTATCCTGTTCACCAACTTCTTGGTATCCACGGGTTTAACAAAAATCTGCAGATCTATCCTGTCCATTATCGGGCCTGATAACCGCGCCAGATAATTCATTCTCTGGCCCACCGTGCAGGTGCATTTGTCCCCTTCTCCATAATATCCGCAGGGACAGGGGTTCGAGGCGGCCACCAGCATGAAGGAACACGGATATTCTATCTTGGACCTCAGTCTGGAAACGATCACTTTCCGGTCTTCGATAGGCCCTCTTAACGCCTCTATCACGCTGCGCGGCATTTGTGCCAGCTCGTCAAGGAAAAGCACGCCCCGGTGAGCCAGTGAAACTTCCCCGGGAAGGATGTTGTCCCCGTTCCCTCCGCCGACTATCGCCGCGATGGAGGCGCTGTAATGGGGTGCCCTGAAAGGCCTTTTGCGGATTAGACCTAAGGATTTTCCGCCTCTACCGGAAATCGAGTAGATCTTGCTCGTCACCAGGGATTCTTCCATGGTCATGGGAGGCAGGATGCCGGCGATCGCTTTTGCGAGGGAGCTTTTTCCGCTTCCGGGCGGCCCTATGAGAATAAGGTTGTGTGAGCCCGCGACTGCGATTTCCGCCCCTCGTTTTGCCCCTTCCTGGCCTATGATTTCCGAGAAATCCATGTATTCTGCGCCTGGGGCTCCGGAATCACCGGCCTCCCGCCCTTGCCGGTAAAGGACGCTGTTCCATACGAGCAGGTCGTCGTCAGGGGAGGATTCCTCGAGGATGCGGAGCACGTCCGGTATGTTCCGTACTCCGTAGATGCGGGTCTGCCGGTATTCCACGGCTTCCAGTGCCGACCTTTCGGGAAGTATGCATCCAGACAGGCCCATATTGATCGCGAGTTCGGCGAAAGGCAGTGCCCCCGGAACGTCCCGTATCGACCCGTCCAGGCCCAACTCTCCCATTATCAGATATTTGCCCAATCCCGGGAGCTCCACCTGACCTGATGCGGCGATGACCCCGAGGGCTATCGGCAAGTCATACCCGCTGCCGCTTTTGTGCAGGTCGGCCGGAGCCAGGTTGATTACGATTTTCTTCCCCGGTATATGGAAGCCGAGAGATTGAAGGGCGGTGATGGTCCGCAGGAGGCTTTCCTTCACCGCCACGTCGGCCAGTCCGACGAGATGAATCCCTATACCCCTGTTTATATCCACTTCAACGGTTACGGGAACGGCGTCTATCCCTATGATTTTGGCAGCCTTGATATTAATGAGCATGATTATTTTTCTTAATTTTGCGAATAATATGGAACACAGTATCACGATAGAAGGCTTGTCCGGGATTGGAGCGGGGGCAAAGCGTTTCCTCGAAGAGACTGAGGACAGGAAGATAGTGGCCTTCTATGGCTCCATGGGTGCGGGCAAGACAACTTTCATAACAGCCCTTTGCCATGAACTCGGGGTGAGGGAAGACGCCGTCAGTTCCCCTACTTTCGCCATTGTCAACGAATATCGCGGGAAAGGGGGCGGAAGCATCTTCCATTTCGATTTTTACCGTATCAACCGCCTTTCAGAGGCTCTTGACATAGGCTTTTACGATTATATCGATTCCGGTTGCCCCTGCCTCATAGAATGGCCAGGGAATATTGAAGGCCTCCTTCCCGAAGAAACGCTGAGGGTGCGCATCTCGGTTCTCGATAACGGCTCGCGGCAGCTCAGTTGGGAAGACTGACCGTCACATCGACCCCGCTCACGTATCCGTTGATGTCGTATTCCCGTATCTTCCTGCCGTCCTTGAGCAGGTAAGGTTTCCCTTCCGTTTCCGAAATGCCGAGGTATATGCTGCCTCCGAAGGCGGCAGCGCATCCTTTCGAAAAGAAGAAAGCGCCGTCGTCCGAAAACAATGTCTTTCCCGTAGCGGGAGGGGAGGCCGGGGCATATTGCAATGTCACCGGTCTTTCGGGACTTATCCCGAAGATCTTTCCGCCGCTTTCGTAGAGGAACAGGCTGGCTTCGTCGAAGGTGAAGGCGTTGTTTCCCTTCATGTCCCTTATCACCGTACCGGGTTTCTGCCCTTGGTAGGAGGAGCCGGCGGCATAGATTTCCCCTCCGGCCCTGAACAGGGCGAAATCGTCGGCAAGGTCCGAAGCGCTGCCAAGAACGGAGCGGACGGTCCCGGTCCTCAGGTAAAGCTTGTTCCCGTATCGGAACAGCAAGTAGGGGATGCCGTCGATGTGGCGGAAATCTTCAACCTCAGCCACCGCTCCTGGGGAATTGGGGCTGCCTATCGTGCCGTCTTCGACATGGTAGCACGTGTTCCCTACATGGTAGGAGAAGCAGATATGCCCCTTGTCTTCGTAAAGGGCGGGGACCCTTTCCCCTATGCCGCCGAAGACCGATCCTTCCGCGATGCGGAGCATTATCTCCCCGTCTTTTCGAAGTACCAGGGCATAGTCGTCGAGGTCCATCCCCAGACTGTAGAAACATCCGTCCTTTACGATGAAGCCCTTGAGGACCTCGCGCCTTTCAAAACTGCACAGGATCTCCCCGTCCCGCATGATCACCGTTCCGGAAGGGCCTGCATATTCGGTATAGAGATGGCCTTCCCGCAGATGGTGTGAGGCGGGATTGGGACTGATGCAGCCGGTGGGCCCGATGGGGAGGGAAAGGACCTTCCCGTTGTTCCTGAACAGGAGGAGCCACCCTCCCATGGTGCCCATGGCGGTATCCCTGGGCCAGTAATAGTCGTCCGGCACCTGGACTGCGCATGCCCATACTACGGTGTCCGGAGCATGGGGCGAGGCCGAATGCGTGGTATCGGACGATTCCGTGCGGCTGCTCCCTGAGTTGTGTCCGTCCGGAAGCTTGGAGTTCCTTTCCGTCCGTTCCGTGACACCGTACATCCAGTCGCATCCGGCGGCGATTGTGACAAGCAATAACAAAACGATCTTTTTCATTTGCCGCAAAGGAAAGCATAAATAAAGAAACCCCGGGGGTAAATCCCGGGGTAAATTCCAAAATACTTTTTTTGTATTTAAAAAAGAATCTTAAGACCTCGACCGTCAGAACTCCATCCTGAGACCGGCGTTGAAATTCAGGAGGAAAGGCTGCTCGGTGCGGATGCTCTTCGGCTGGTTGCCGTTGAAATAGTAACGGGCGCTCGGGTCGATATAGAAACCGAGTTTGTCGGTTATGCGGAACTCTACCCCGAAACCTGCGCCGGCCGAGAACTGCGTGCCGGAGAACTTGTCACGGAAGATGTCCCCAGTGGACAGGATGCGGAAGGAGTTCCGTACGGGCCATTCCGCCTCGCCGCCTCCGAACATATAGAACCTGACACTCCCTCCGGTGGTGATATTGAAATAGAGGTTGAGGGGTATTCCTATGTATTGCAGGGTGTTGCGTATGTCCGAACTGACCGGGCTTCCCGTGCCATCGTTGTAGGTCCCGCTGAAAGTGCGGCTCAACAGGGAATAATCGACTCCCGTACCGACCGAGAACCTCTGGGAAAGGCGCAGGCGGGTGCCAAGGCCGAAGGTAAGCGGGACGCTGTAGCTTGAACTGCCTGACTCGGTGATTTCGTGCGGGATGTACGATTCGTTCTGGTGGGTGCCGTAGATCGTGCGTCCGCCCTGCGTGCCGTTGCCTCCGATTGAACCTCCTGCTACGGCGGAGATGCGGATATTGGATTTGGCCGTATTCTTGTCGTCGAAGGCCAGCCTGGAGAAATCCTCATGCGAGAAGGACCCTTGCCCGGGGGCGGGAACCGCAGGGGCACTGTCCTCTTGCACCTCCTCTTCCCCTGCCTGCCCCGGCATTACGACAGCGTCCGCGACGGGCTGTACTGGTACGGCCTTGATGCCGTTTCGCCGGGCCATGAGGGGTATTTGCCTTTCGGAGGGCAGGACTTCTTCCCGCCCTCCTCGGGCTGATTCCGCCTTGATTTCAGGAACGGCAGGCAGCTCCGCTATCACGGAGTTGCCGTTGGTATGGTTGATAAGGTTGGAATTGGTTCCGGTGAAGAACAATGCAGCCGCTATGGCTGCAGCCATGGCCAGACCGGCTGCGGCCCAGCCCCAGCGGAAAGTATGGCGGGGAGATGCGGCGGCCTTCTGCACATCGAGCGCAGCGAGCCGGGACTCAATGCCCTGCCAGACTTGCGGGGGGACTTCCTCCTCGCCGTCCTGCATGGTCCTCTTTACGAAGAGGTCGAACTCTGAGTTTTCCTGCATCTAAAACTTCTCTTTAATCCTGCTTTGCAACATTGCGCGCGCCCTTTGCAACTGCGAACGTGACGTAGCCTCCGACACCCCGAGGGCCTTGGCTATCTCTTTGTGGGAGAAACCCTCGATGATGTACATGTTGAATACTGTCCTGAAACCGGGCGGGAGCTCCGCTATAAGGCGGGAGAGCTCGTTGTACCCCATCTTTTGGATTGCGGTGGTGTCGTTGCCGGATATGTTGTATGCGGCATCGATATCTTCGGTTTGCCTGAGGACGTCTTTCTTGCGCAGGCTCATGAGCGCCGTGTTGACAAAGATCTTTCGGGCCCATCCTTCGAAGGATCCGGACCCGGAATAGCTTTCAAGCTTGGAAAAGAGTGTGACGAATCCGTCTTGGAGGACGTCTTCGGCAGCCTCCTTTTCACCCATGTAGCGCAGGCACACTGCGTACATCTTACGGGAGAGAGCATCGTACAATGCCTTCTGTGACAAACGGTTACCCGACTTGCAGCCCTCTATGAGAGATTCGTAGTCGGCCTTGTGACCTTGCTCTTCCAGGCTTTTCCGAGAGTTAAGATGCAATTTGTCGCCAAAAAGTTGCATCGCTTTCAATTATCCTTTGCAAATTTACGGAAATATTCTTTCAAACGAAAAAAGCACTATTTTTGCATTGATGATATTCCGTATGCATAGAATCCTGGTCGCTGCAGCCCTTCTCATCCTCACGGCTTTTCCCCTCCCGGCCCAGAAAATCCGGTCGGACGACAGGACCGTGGTTCAGAATGTCCTCACAGATGCCGTGTCCATGCTCGACACGGAGCCGGCCAAGGCCATGGCGCAGCTGGAATATCTCGACAAGGGTTTCGCCCCCGACGACGCGGTGAAATATTACCTGGGCCTCATCTATTATTCGCTCAAGGATTACAAGGCGGCGGAAGAATACCTTGTGGCGGCCACCAGGCTGGATTCCACCAACATCTGGTACAAGGACGCACTGGCAGGATTCTATTCCGCCCTTGGACGCAACAGGGAAGCCGCCGACCTGTACATCCCCCTGCTCGAGGAACGCCCGTCCTACTATGCCAACGCTTATACGCTTACCCTGATAGGTGACAGATATCTGGCGACATACCAGGACTCCCTGGCCCTGGACAGTTATACCAAGGCCCTCGCCCTCAATCCCGATTATTCCCCGGCCCTGCTCGGCAGGGCGGAGACCAACCGCATGTCGGGGAACATCCCGGCCTTCTTCGCCGACACCCATGCCTTCGTGCTGGATCCGACCATGAATCCTTATGCGAAGTGCAACTATATCTCACAGCTTCTCAACCATGCCGACTATAACTTCTACCGCACCTGGGGGGCCCAGCTCGACACCCTGGTGAATTCCTGCGTCAGGACTCATCCTTCCGACAGCAGCGCCCTCAAGCTCGCAGGTTCCTGGTATTATTCCACGGGCCGGAAGGAAAAGGGCATGGAGTATTTCGACAGCCTCCTGGAGGAATATCCCGACGATCTTTCCTCGCACTATATCCGGCTAAGCCTCCTCTATGACGGGGGCAACATGAAGCAGGTCCTCGACGAATGCGAGAGGATAATTGAAATAGGCGGGGAGAAGAATCCCGAGGTCATCCCTGCGCTCACTACCGCAGGAGACTGCTGGCATGCCATAGGGAACGACTCCAAGGCGATGAAGTACTACGACAAGGTGCTCCGTCTGGAGCCGGACAACGCCAATACCCTGAACAACTACGCATATTATCTTTCCCTTTCCGGAAAGAATCTGAAAAAGGCGCAGAAGATGAGCCGCACCGCAGTTGGGAAGGAGCCTGACAATCCCTCATATCTGGATACATACGGATGGATCCTGCATCTGCTGGGGAAAGACCTGGAGGCAAAACCCTATTTCAAGCGCGCGCTGGTGTACGGCGGCAAAGACCATCTGGAGATACTGGAGCACTATTCCACCGTACTGGAGGCCCTCGGCGAGAAGGAACTCTCGCAATATTACCGCGGCCTGGCCGAAAACAAGAAATCCTCTGCTGAACAATGAGATCCCTCTCCAAGATGACCCTTCTCTTGCCGCTGCTCTTCCTGCTTGCAACGGTTGCATCCGCGCAGACATCCGCGCAGAAAGACAAGAAAGCCCGGCTTGAAAAGGAGATAGCCATCCTGGATATTCAGATCAAGGAGACAGCGAAGCGCAAGGACAACGCCCTGTCTTCGCTTAAGCTTACCCGCAAGAAAATCAGCACCCGCCGCCAGCTGGTGGCGGAGAGCAACGAAGAAATCGCCGGACTCGATTCCCGTATAGCTTCCAAGGAGGATACCATAGCCATGCTGAAAGCCCGGCTGGATACCATGTCCACCGGTTATAACCACCTTATCCGCACCGCATACCGCAGCAGGGATGCCAGGGTGTGGTACATGTACATCCTTGCAGCCAAGGACCTTGGCCAGGGCCTGCGGAGGTACGGCTATCTCAAGAGCCTCTCCTCGCAGATGCGCACCCAGGCGGCCGCAATAAAGGAGACCGAAGCCCAGATGGAAGCCCAGAAGGCCGAGGCCGAGAAGCTCAGGGAGGATGCCTCCGCGCTCAGGAAAACCCGTATGTCCGAACTGGACAAACTAAGGCAGGAAGAGGGGGATTCGCAGAAACTGGTCTCCCAGCTCAACAAGGACAGCAAGAACTACCAGAGGCAGCTGAATGCCAAACGCAAGGAGGTGGAGGCGCTCAATAAGGAGATGCAGCGAATGGTGGAGCGGGCCACCAGGCCGGCGGCTTCAGGCAAGAAAGCCGAAGTGGACGTGAAACTCGAATCCGAGTTCGCAAAGAACAAGGGCAAGCTCCCGTGGCCTGCGGAAGGCCCCGTCGTGGAAGGTTTCGGCGAACACCACCATCCCGTTTACAAGAACGTCAAAATGCCCTTCAACAACGGCGTCAACATTGCGGTATCCCCGAATACGGCCGTCAAGGCGGTCTTCGAAGGAAAGGTCAGCCAGGTAATCGTAATGCCTGGCTACAACCAGTGCGTACTCGTACAGCACGGGGGGTATTTCACCTTCTATTGCAAACTTTCCAATGTCTCGGTGAAGGCCGGGGACAAAATAAATACCGGCCAGGTGATTGGCCTGGTCGATACTATCTCGGGAGAGACCGAACTTCATTTCGAGCTCTGGGAGGGGAAGAATCCGCGCAATCCCGAACTCTGGCTCCGTTAGGCCTTCTTCTTTTTCCAGATATTGTTCATCTCTTCCAGGGTCTTGCCCTTGGTCTCGGGAACCAGCTTCCATACGAAGAGGGCTGCCAGCAGGCAGATTACCCCGTAGAGGGCGTATGAGAAGAAGTGTCCGAAACCTACTCCCATCGAGCCCAGGCGCATGTTGTACATGGGTACGAAGGTGCTCGATACGATGAAGTTGAATATCCACTGGAACGCCACCGCCACGGCCGTGGCCTGGCTGCGGATGGTGTTCGGGAAGATCTCGCTGATGAGCACCCAGCAGATGGGGCCCCAGCTGAACATGAAGGATGCGCTGTACACGAGGATGCTGATCACCGGCACTATGGCGGGAACGGTGAAGATGTTGCTGAATGCAACGCCCAGGGCTCCTGCCGCCATGCAGAGCGAACCCACGACAAGGAGGGGTTTGCGGCCGAGTTTCTCCACCGTGAACACCGCCACGAGGGTGAAGGTGATGTTGATGACACCCATGACCACGGTGTATACCATTGGATTGCCCAGACCCATCGATTCGAATATGCGCGGTGCGAAGTAGAGCACGGCATTGATGCCGATGGCCTGCTGGAATACGCTCAGCATTATGCCCACGAATATGACGAGCCAACCGTAGGTGAAGAGTTTCTCGGTCTTCTGTTCGGTGGTTGCCTTGATGTCGGCGAGGATCTGCCGGCCCTTTGCTTCCCCGTTGATCTTGCTCAGGACATACAGGGCCTTGTCGTCCCTTCCGCTCATGGCCAGATAACGCGGTGTTTCGGGGATGAGCAGGGCGAGGATGGTGAAGATGCCTGCCGGGACGGCTTCGCTCACGAACATCAGCCTCCAGCCTGTGGCCGTAGTCCATGCGGCGGCATCGGGATTGAGCACCTTGTTAACCCCGCCTACGAGGTCCACGACGGGATTGGCATGGGAGCCGAGGATGAGGAAGTTCACGAAATAGACCACCAGCTGGCCGAATATGATGGCGAACTGGTTCCACGAGACGAGGGTCCCCCTCTTCTCGGCGGGGGAGATCTCGGCTATGTACATGGGGCAGATGGCCGATGCCATTCCGACGCCCAGGCCTCCGAGTATGCGGTATCCGTTGAAGGCAAGGAGCAAGCTCCTGGTAGGCACTCCCTTGGGGAAGAAGAGGAATTCCGGATCGTAGGAACCGAGTGCGCTGAGGAAGAAGAGGATGCCCGCTGCGAACAGGGTCCTCCTTCTTCCAAGGCGGGAGGCCATGACTCCGGAAAGGGCGGAACCGATGATGCATCCTATGAGAGCGCTGGACGTCGTGAATCCGTGCATGAAGTTCGTGTAAGTGAAGTCCTTGGCGCCCATGAAAAATGCCTGGAGCCCTTTCTCGGCTCCGGAAATCACGGCGGTGTCGTAGCCGAACAGGAGTCCGCCTACGACAGCCGCCAACACTATTGAGAAAAGGTAAACCGGACTGCCTTTCTCGGCGTATGTATATGACTTATTCTGCATAGAGCGCCACTATGGTCTCGTAAAGTTCCTGCTTTCCGGAGGTCTGCTTAGGTTCGCCGGCCTTCCTGGCATAGGCTACGAGGTCTTCGAGGGAAAGCTTGCCTTCCTCGAACTTCTTGCCTTCGCCGCAGTCGAAAGAGGTGTAACGCTCCTTGAGCATCTTCGGGAGGGGGGATTCCTCAACTATCCTGGCTGCGTTCAGCAGGGCCCTTGCCATAGCGTCCATGCCGCTGATATGGGCGATGAAGATGTCTTCGGGATCGGTGGAATTGCGACGGAGTTTGGCGTCGAAGTTGGATCCGCCGTCATGCAGGCCTCCGTTACGGATGACCTGGAGCATGGCCAGTGTGAGCTCGTAGTTGTCAACGGGGAACTGGTCGGTGTCCCAGCCGTTCTGGGCGTCGCCGCGGTTGGCGTCGATGCTGCCGAGCATGCCGTTGTCAACCGCTACGGCGAGTTCTTCGTCGAAGCTGTGGCCGGCGAGGGTGGCGTGGTTCACCTCGATGTTCACCTTGAAGTCCTTGTCGAGGCCGTGGGCGCGCAGGAAGCCTACGACCGTTTCGACATCCTGGTCGTACTGGTGCTTGGTGGGTTCCATGGGCTTGGGCTCGATGAGGAAGGTGCCCTTGAATCCGTGGGCACGGGCGTAGTCGCGAGCTGCGGCGAGCATGGTGGCGAGATGATCCTTTTCGCGCTGCATGTCCGTGTTGAGCACGCTCATGTAGCCTTCGCGCCCGCCCCAG
>CAJOQW010000081.1 GCA_905236955.1 uncultured Bacteroidales bacterium | reverse complement strand
CCCGTTTTCCGCGGGAAAACAGGCAATGCCCTCGCAAGGGGAATCCTGCACATGTTCGAGTTTGACAAGGTTGAGGAACTGTACGCCAAGGTGGAGGACAGAAAGGGTCCTGACGGTGCCAGGGGCATCCTGGAACTTGCAGGAGTACATTATTCCGTCGCCGGTGAAGAGCATCTCGACAGTCTCCCGGAAGGGTCGTTCATCACCATAAGCAACCATCCGATAGGAAGCCTGGACGGTATTATCCTCATAGATTATATCGCCCATATGTTCCCCGACTTCAAGGTAATGGTGAACAAGATCCTCGGAAGGGTCCGCAACCTTGAACAAAACTTCATAAGGGTCACTCCTGTAGGCGAGCAGCGCACCACCCCTACGGCGGAAAGTATCAGCGGTGTGCGCATGGCCCTGGAGCACATCAGGGACGGGCATCCGCTCGGGCTCTTCCCCTCCGGGGCGGTTTCCGATCTCATCCCGGGCAAAAGGCCGGAAGTCACGATGCCCGACGGAAGCTCTTACAAGGAGCCCCGGGTGAGGGACCGCGACTGGCAGCTGCCGATAATAAAATTCATCTCCAAAGCCAGGGTGCCCGTGGTTCCGATCCGGTTCTTCGACGGCAACTCCAGGTTATTCTACGCCCTCGGTGCCGTCCATGGCTGGAAGATACGCCTCACAAGGTTCCCGCACGAGATGTTGAACAAGGCGGGAAAGACCATAAGACTGGGTATCGGACCTGTCATAACTCCGGAGCAGGCAGGCAGGTGCACGAATTCCGAAGAACTGCGCATCCTGCTCAGGGGTGCAGTTTACGGCATGGTACCCGACAGTCTCGAATTCAAGCAAAAATTATAACCATGTGCACAACATTGATAGTCGGCAGCAAGGCGATGGCCGACGGATCCAGGATCTATGCCCGTTCCGATGACTCCACCTCCATAAAGGCTACCCGCCTCGCTTATTATCCCGCGACGAAATACGGTCCGAAAGAATTCAAAGCCATGGACAGTCCGTTCCGCTGCCCCCTCCCGGAAGAGAGGCTGGGCTTCAGCGCCCTTGAGAGAGAAGACCTCCCCTACCACTGGGGCGAAGCCGGCTTCAACTCACTGGGCGTCGGAATGAGCGCCACCGAAACCATCTTCTCGAAGAAGGAAGTCCTGGACCTGGACCCGTATGTACCCTCCGGGCTTGCCGAGAACAGCGTGTACCATATAGTCCTGCCTTATGTCAGGACCGCCCGCGAAGGCGTCAAGAGACTGGGTGGACTCATAGAAGAATACGGCAGTGCCGAAGGTTTCGGCATAGCCTTCATGGACGCCGATGAAGTGTGGTACCTCGAGAATGCGGGAGGTCACCGCTGGCTGGCATGCCGCATGCCTGAAGACAAGTACTTTGCCAGCGGCAACCAGAGCCGCTACCGTGAATACAAGTCCAATGACCATCGCAACTTCATGGCTTCCAAGGACTTGGTATCATGGGCAAAGGAGCACGAACTGTTCAAGGGAGAGTTCGATTTCCACGAGGCCTACAGCCTTGAGAGCGAAAATGACAAGACGTACAACTATCCGCGTGTCTGGGGCATCCAGAAGAAACTCACCCCGTCCGTGAAGACTGATGTCCGGGTGAACAAGTTCCCTGTTTACCAGACCCCGGACAAGCCTGTCACCATCGAGGACGTCAAGGACATCTTCCGTTTCCATTATGACGGCACGGCGCACGACCCGTACCTTCACAACAACCCCAAGGAGCCTTACCGTCCGGTAAGCATCTTCCGCACCATCAACACCCACATACTCCAGGTGCGTCCATGGCTTCCAAAGGAGATCGGCCGGCTCGACTACATGGCCGAAGGCTTCGCAGACCTGGGCATCTTCCTCCCCCTGTACCAGGGAGTCACGTCATATCCCGTGGAATATACCGTGGGCACCAAGCATTCACAGCAGGGTTCCGCATACTGGACATTCCGCAAGGTCGCGGCACTCGCCATGACCGACTACAACAAATACGCTCCTTTCGTGAAGGAGCGCTTTGCCGCACTTGAAGCCGAAAACAGCCAGAGGCAGAAGGAGATGGAGGAGGAATACCTCAGCCTGTACGAAGAGCATCCCATGCTCGCCCACGACATGCTGCAGGATTTCTCGGACAACCTGCTTCTCCGCGCACTTTCGGTTGCGGAAGAACTGGTCGAGGAACTCTTCACCCGGATCACGATGGACATCGAAGCAGTTTACAAGTTCCACGGCGCATAGTCCATCCTCCTGAAAGTTTGTCCGATTGAAGGGACTACCTGCCTCCGACGTGGAAGGCGACGGCGAGGTCTTCTATCTCCTTGTCAGTGATGGGATGGAGGTCACCCATACCCTGGGCCAATATCAGCGATTTCGCCGCGAATTCCGCCACCTCGAGCCTGTCGAAGGCGTTGATGATGGAGTCGGCCGCCACAACCACCGAGTCGTTTTCGATAAGGGCGCAGGGACGGTCCTTGAAGGCATCCGCGACCTTGGCCGGGTCGTTATACTGCGAGCCATAGGGGAACCTGGGCACATCCTGCAGGAATATCCATGTCTCGGGAATCGTGCGCACGTTGAAGAGAGCGTCGGTAGTACAGAAGCCCATGAGAGACGGGCACTGCGTGAGGATGATGGCTCCCACGTCCGGATTCTTCTGGTATATTTCATAGTGGAGCGCCGTGGCGCGGCTGGGATGCTTGCCCGCCTCCACCATTCCGTCCTTCACCTGGACTATATCTTCTTCGTCTATGTCCCAGCGCTGGACACCTGTCGGTGTAATGAGGAAATCGTTGTCCTTCCAGCGCATGGAAACGGTGCCGTATGAGCTGCTCATCAGCTTCTGGTCGCAGGCCCGGCGCACCATCCTGCAAATCTCCTGACGCAGGAGCCTCTCCTCGGAAGGATGGGATATGTTCATGTAGTGCTGGAACCGGGGGATATGCTGCTCGAGCATGAGGATCTGTTCTTCGGTGAGATACTTGGGTTCGCCCAGCGACTTGGCGTTGATTATGGTGCGGGCGCAGAGTTCCAGGGTCTCGAACCTCTGGTAAGCGTCGCCTATGTCTTCGCCGCACAGCACCACTCCGTGATTTTCCATGATGACGGCCTTGTAGTCGGGATTCTTGCGGAATTCGGCGGCTATCTTCTCCCCGAGGGCAAGGCTTCCGGGCACATCATAGGGAGCGAAGCCGATGGGGCCGCAGACGGTACGGGCCTGGGGAAGGATGCTGGTATCGGGAATCTGGTGTATGACGCTGAAAGTCACAAGTCCGGGAGGATGTGCGTGGATGACGGAATGCATCTTGGGACGCATGTCATATATCGCCTTGTGGAACGGGAGCTCCGAGGATGGGCGGTGGGGGCCGATGACTGTTCCGTCCGGCTTGACGCACACGATATCCTTGGCGGTAAGGGATCCCTTGTCGATGCCCGCAGGGGTGATCCATATGTCGCCGTTCTCGTCCTTGATGGAAAGGTTGCCTCCCGACGTGGTGGTAAGACCGCCACGGTAGATGCGGCCGATGATGAGCGACAGCTGGTCGGCCGGATGCATCATTTTGGTATTGAGTTGTTTCATTCGAATGTACTTTAAAGCCTGTTGATGACAGGCAGGAAATATTTCTTTATCTGCGGATAATCTGGAAGGTGTCCGCCAGGATATATCGTCATGCGTCCGGGGTAATGCTCCTCGAATTCGGGGCCGCAGTG
>CAJOQW010000080.1 GCA_905236955.1 uncultured Bacteroidales bacterium | reverse complement strand
TGGGAAAAGGTTCCCCTGTGGGCCAACTGGGCGCTTCTCATGGGCCTCTGCCTCATCGCCGCGGCCATCATGTTCGCCATGCTCAAGAAGATAGAAGCCGCGACAGCGGAATAATCCATGACCGAAGAACTTGCAGACAAGTTGCGCGGCTGGGCCGAACGCTACAACAATCCACGGTATTTCGCCGAGGATCCCATCGCCTTTCCCAGGCGCTTCGCGCAGATGATGACCACCACCCAGCCCACCCTCGGCTTCGAGGGTGGCGAGTGGAGGCCGTCACTGCAGGACATAGAGATAGCGGCCGTCTTCTCGGCGCACTTCGCATGGGGGCGCCGGGCTATGATAATCCGCGACTGCAGCAGGCTCTTCGATGAAATGATGTGGCGTCCGTACGACTATGTCATGGCAGGAGACTGGCGCAATGACAACACCAGCATCCACCGCACCATAAAATGGAGCGAGGTTGCGGCAATCTGCAAACGTCTCAAGGAATTTTATTCCGCGGATGGCGCTGCCTCCCGCGGCAGAAGCCTCGAGGAGCTCAGCACCGGGCAGATGCGCACGCAGATTTTCGGGCAGAAGTCCGACCCGAAGGCCGCCAACAAGAAAATATGGATGATGCGCCGGTGGATGGTCCGCAACGACGGCCTGGTGGACCTGGGCCTCTGGAAGGACAGCTCCCCAAAAGACCTCATCATCCCGCTGGACGTGCACGTTTACCGGCAGGCGGACGCCCTCGGGCTCACCACCCGCCGGTCGAAAGACTTCACCACCGCGAGCGAGATAACGGACCAATTCAAGGAAATCTTCCCGGAAGACCCGGTCAAGGGCGATTTCGCCCTGTTCGGCTACGGAGTTACCCATGCCTAGGCTCTATATCCTCTCCGGCTGCAACGGCTCCGGCAAGACAACAGCCTCATACACTATCCTCCCGGAAATGCTGGAGTGCTCCCAGTTCGTGAATTCCGACGAATTCGCGAAGAGCCTTTCGCCGTTCAATCCTGCCGAGGCGTCGGTAGTGGCCAGCCGTTACATGTTGATGAGGATCAACTATCTCCTGGGGAGGAAAGAGGATTTCAGCATAGAGACCACCCTGGCCACAAGGTCGCTGGTAGGAATCATCAACGACGCCAAGGCCCTGGGATACACGGTGACCATCCTTTACCTCTGGCTCAGTTCTCCCGAACTGGCGATCACCAGGGTGCGCAACAGGGTCCTCGCCGGTGGGCACAATATACCCGAGAACGTCATCCGCAGACGCTATACCATGGGACTTAATTATTTTTTCGAAACATATATCCCGCTCTGCGACCGCTGGATCCTGGCGGACAATTCTTCAAATCCTTTCAAGATCGTCGCGGAAGGCGACGCGAACGGGACTTACATAAAGGACGAGGTCAAGTTCAAGACCATTTTGAACAAGGTTTATCCAGATGGACAATAACAGATACCTGGACATATTCGGTGTCAGTGAAGGGCAGATGCGCACCCTCGTGGCCGAAGGCCTCAAGGGAGGCGGCGACTGGTGCGACCTCTATTTCGAGGATACCGTCTCTTCCGACATACTGCTTCGCGACGGTGAAGTGAACAGCGGGGGCAGCCACCGCGACTACGGCTGCGGCATCAGGGTGCTGTCCGGCGAGAAAACCGGCTATGCCTATGCCGAAACCACCGACTTCCCGGCCCTCCTGAGGGCCGCCAGGGCGGCTTCCGCCATAGCGGAAGGCCGTGGCGGAAAGGTTTCCGCCAGCCATGAGGGCCTTGGCGGTGAAGCCGCACGGAACTTCTACCCGGTCGGGACGGACTGGCGCGACACCCGCGTGGCGCAGTTCGTCCCTGTCCTGCAGAAGCTCGACAGGGCCATCAGGTCGAAAGACGCCAGGGTGCAGAAGGTGATAGCCCTTCTGAGCTGGCAGATGAGCGAGATAATGATGTACAATTCCCTCGGGGAACTTACCGCGGACACCCGCCCGATGGCCGGTTTAGTGGCTTCGGTGGTCTTCCAGCAGGGAAGCAGGACCGAGAACCGCACCGTCTCGAGAAGTTTCAGGATGGGGGCGGAAATGGTCACCGACGCCTTAGTGGAAGAACTCGCAGGCATGGCTGTCCAGGGACTGGACGCCCGATTCGAGGCACGAAGGCCGAAAGGCGGGGAGATGCCGGTCGTGATGGCCGCAGGGGCCTCCGGCATCCTTCTCCACGAAGCCATGGGTCACGCCTTCGAGGCAGACTTCAACCGCAAGGGACAGAGCATCTTCTCGGACAAGATGGGCAAGCGGGTCGCAAAGGCCGGCATCAACATCCTCGATGACGCAACCGTGCCGGGCAACAGGGGCTCGTTGAATTACGACGACGAAGGAGTGCCCGGGCAGAAGACCTGCATGGTCGAGGACGGCATCCTCCGTTCCTATCTGCACGACCGTATCAGCGCAGGATTCTTCAAGGTGTCCCCTACCGGCAACGGCCGCAGGGAGTCATTCCGCTACAATCCCATTCCCAGGATGCGCAACACCTATATGGAAAGCGGCTCGGACGGTACATTGCAGGACCTCATAGCCTCGGTGAAGGAAGGCATTTTCGTGGACCAGTTCTCCAACGGACAGGTCAAGATAGGCGAAGGCGACTTCACTTTCTATGTGAAAAGCGGCTACACCATCGAGAATGGACGCCTTGCAATGCCGGTAAAGGACATAAACATCATAGGCAACGGTCCCGAAGCCCTGGCCGATATCAGCGCCGTGGCCGGGGACCTGAAGATAGACGACAGCACCTGGACCTGCGGCAAGGACCAGAGCGCCCCGGTGAGCTGCGGGATACCCAGCGTACTGGTGGACAAACTCATAGTAGGAGGAGAATAAGATGCTGGAAGCAGAAGAAAGGGCCCTGGTAAGGGAAAGCCTGGAAATGGCAAGGAAGGCCGGAGCGCAGAAAGCCCGCGCGAGCCTGAGCAAGAGCAGCATGGACCTGGTATCCACGCTAAACGGAGAAGTGGACAAGATTACCTCCTGTCTCGACCGTTCCCTTGAAATCTCCATTTTCGCCGACGGACGTTTCGGCTCATTCTCCACCAACAAGGTGGAAAGGGAAAGCCTGCGCGGCTTCATATCCGATGCCGTGGATACCGTGAGGATGCTGGCGCCGGACCCCTGCCGCGACCTCCCCTCTCCCGAAAGGGAAGTGAAAGGTGCCATAACCGGCGGGGAGCTCGGCCTGGACGATCCCGCCTATGCGGAGAGAACCCCGGCACAGAGGCGTCGGGCTGCACTCGATCCGTGCCTCAAGGAAAAAGAAGGGAAGGGCTGGAAACTGATATCGGAAGAAGGGGAATACTCCGATTCGCGCTATCTCAGTTATGTTATCGATACGAACGGACTCGAGGCCCTGCATTTGGAGACTTGCTTCGATTACGGGGTGGAGATTACCATAGCCGACACGCAAGGGCGGAAATACAGCGGATATTGGTGGGAGTCTTCCCCGCTGCTGTCCGGCTTCGACGCATCGGACTGCTGCAGGACCGCCCTTCGGAAAGCCATCGCCCAAACTGGTTCGGGACGCATCCGGAGCGGCAGATACAACATGGTGGTTGACAGTGAAGTGTCCTCAAAGATGGTATCTCCCGTGATACAGGCCCTCAACGGCTACAACATCCAGCAGCACAATTCCTTCCTCATGGACAGCGTCGGGAAGGGCATCTTCCCGGCAGGGATGACCCTGCTCGACCGCCCGCACATCAAAGGGCAGACTGGCAGCCGTCTCTTCGACTCGGAGGGAGTCGCTACCAGAGAGCATCCCATCATAAGGGAAGGTGTGGTGCAGGAATACTTTTTGAATACTTACATGGCTGCCAAGCTGGGCATGGAGCCCACCCAGGAAGACGCCATCAGGCCCGTGCTGCTGCCTTACGGCTGCAAGCCCGGCGCCAAGGTCGAAGACTTGCTGGCAGCGTGCGGCAGCGGGATACTGGTCACCGGCTTCAACGGCGGCAATTCGAATTCCGCCACGGGCGACTTCTCGTACGGGATCGAAGGGTTCCGCTTCGAGAACGGGCGCATAACCAAACCAGTGAGCGAGATGCTTGTTACGGGCAACTTCCTGAAGTTGTGGGGCAATTTCATCGCCGCGGCCCAGGACGCCCGTCCGTGCAAGGCCAAACTCATCCCCTCGCTGGCGTTCAGCGAAGTGGATTTCAGCGGATAAACAATCATTACACACTATATTATGAAAATAGAGAAGAACAAAGTGGCGGCACTCGCCTACAAATTGGAAGTGGAAGGTAAAATCGCGGATCAGGCAGGCAAGGAAAGTCCACTCGAATACATACACGGCACTCACATGCTCATCCCCCGCTTCGAGGAAGAAGTGGAGGGAAAGGAACCCGGTGAAAGCTTCGAGTTCACCCTGAGCCCCGAAGAGGGCTACGGGGTTTACAAACCAGAGTTCAAGTTCGACATCCCCAAAAGGGCTTTCGAGATGGACGGTGCCTTACGTGAAGATCTCCTGTTCGTCGGAAACATAGTGCCCATGCTGGACAATAACGGAAACGTCATCCGAGGAATGGTTGCCGCCATAGGCGAAGATACAGTATCGATGGATTTCAACCATCCTATGGCGGGAAAGACCCTGCATTTCACGGGAGAGGTGGTCTCTGTTCGCGATGCCAGCGAGAAAGAACTCACGGAAGGCCTCCACGGCGAATATCTTCCCCCCGAAGAGAAGGAACACCATTGCTGTCACGGGAAAGGCAAAGGCCACTGCCACAAGCACGCTGAGGGCGAAGGCTGCTGCCACGAAGAGGGCAAGGAATGCGACTGTCAGAGCAAAGACTCCAACACTGAAGCCTGACGTCCGGGCACAATGACGTGATGGTTCCCAATAGGAGTGGTGAGGAAGTACCGGGCTGCCCCGGGAGCCCTCACCACTACTTGTGTGCGGCATAGCCCGCCTTCGTACTGGTTGCGCTCGATGGTGCCTTCGCGGATGAAGGCCTTCCTGAAATCGGGGGATAACTTGAAGATAGTGACGGGACCTTCGGGGAGTTCCCCGTGGACGGCCACTCCGAAACCCGACTCGAAATGGGTGTCGTACTGCCAGCCACGGGTCATCGAGAGGGGTACCGTACAATGCGCGAACAGCAGTTCGTCGCCCGATATCCGGGAAAGGTTCACCTGGAACCCCGACTCGCCGCTGACCTTGCGGGCGAGGGCCATGGAGAGCATGGACGGGATGTCGCCTTCGCAAGTGGCCACATAACCTTCCGAATTCAGCAGCGCAAGGGACATGCAGCCGGTATTATGGACTGCGGCAAGGAGGTCGAAACACCTGAGCGTCAATCCGTCGAGCCGGTATTTCGATATTATCCGACGAAGAGCCCCGTAGATGTCCAGGGCAATGCCCAGGTCGGCTTTGGGAATGGCCCTGCCGTATTTGGGGGCGTTGAGTCCGGGAAGGTCCGTCTTCGGGTGCAAGTGCTCCGCTATTCCGTCCAGCAACTCCTGCATGGTAACGTCGATAAGTTCCACCCCAAGGACCTCCTTTGCAAGGGCATAGTCCACATCGCTGGAAATCAGCCAGTCGGAAGGCTTGCCTATCACCGCATACCGCTTCCCCTCAAGGGGCTGGCGGGGGTTCACGTCGCGAACCATGGACGGAGCCGCCGACAACCTTTCCGCTATATAAGCCGGACTTCCGTGGAGAATCTCCCCTTGCACCCCGTGCTGGTTGAGGAAGGACAGGATTTCCATGGAAGCGGCGAGCGAATTGCTCTGACCGCTCGTGAGCAGACGGACAGGCTCGGGGATGGAAAGCGTGCCGTCCTTGCAGAAAATGCCCTTGAAGATGCCTTCAGTGCCGCCGGTACGCACGTAGATGATCTCGCAGGGCAGTGTGCCATAGGTCGAAAAATCGCCTCCACGCACGTCGAAGGTGCTCCCAAGGGCAGCCTCGACCGACTTGATGAAGGGCTCCTGCGCAGCGATACGGGTGAGTTCGGAATGAAGGTCGGAAGTGAGGGTGTAGAGTGTTGCGGTCATATGTTTTGTAAAAATACGGAAAAAATACGATATTTGTTATCTATGCGCACCGCCGTAGTCATACTCAACTGGAACACGAAAGGGTTCCTGCGCAGTTTCCTGCCGCCGCTCCTCCGCAGCTGCGGCGAAGATGCGGAAGTCATCGTGGCGGACAGCGCCTCGACCGACGGCAGCATGGAAATGATGTCGGAAGAATTCCCTTCGGTGAGAACCATACCGCTTGACTCCAACTACGGCTTCACAGGAGGTTACAACCGCGCCCTTGCAAAGGTGGAGGCCGACTATTACGTGCTCATCAATTCCGACATATTGGTGGACGACCATTGGCTCGACCCTCTCGTGGCCTGGATGGAAACCCACCCCGAATGCGGTATATGCGGTCCCAAGCTCCACGCTCTCGTCAAGGACGCAAAAGGGCGCTATGTCAAGACGACCCGCTTCGAGTATGCCGGCGCTGCGGGAGGCTACCTCGACCGCTTCGGTTTCCCGTTCTGCCGCGGCCGCGTGATGAAACGCGTCTGTGAAGACGAAGGCCAGTACGACACACCGGCCGAAGCCCTGTGGTGCACCGGAGCATGCCTGATGGTGCGCAGCAGCGTCTGGAAGGTCCTAGGAGGCCTCGACGACAGGTTCTTCGCCCACATGGAGGAGATAGACCTGTGCTGGAGGGCGCGACTGGCAGGCTGGAAGGTGACCGTAGTCCCGCAAAGCACCGTCTGGCACCTCGGAGGAGGCACCCTGGCTCCCGATTCCCCATGGAAGCTGGAGCTCAACTACCGCAACAACCTTCTGCTACTTGACAACAACCTTGCAAGCAGCCTTCAAGCCGCCGGCATCCCTGTGGAAAAAGCCGCAAGGAAAGCAGCCCGGAAAATTTCTTTCCGCCGGTTCATCGACAATTGCACCCGTTTCGCCTATGCCTGCACCGGCAAGAGGGAGTATGCCGCCGCAGTGAAGAAAGCCCATGAAGGATGGGAGGAACTCCGCACGCAAAAGGCCCCGGCTTCCACCCCCGCGCCCGGTTACCCTGGAACGGACTCCCCCGCCGTCGCCCCCGCCGGACTGGCGTGCGTCAACATGGTTCCCAACGCCCTCCTGAGGGGGAAAGGCATATTCAAGTATCTGGACAACAAATTATTCAAGCAATGAAAATCGTCATTCAGGGTGCAGGAGCCGTAGGTTCCCATCTTGCCAGGATGCTCCGCGGAGAAGGCAACGACATAACCGTCATCGACAACGATTCCGAGAGGCTCCAGAATCTCGCTTCCAGCGCCGACATCTATTCCATAAACGGCAATCCAACCTCCATCAATACCCTTAGGGACGCCGGGGTCGCGAATGCGGACCTCTTCATTGCGGTTTACCCGTCTGCGATGCAGGACATGAACATCGTGGGAGCCCTGCTGGCCAAGCAGATGGGTGCGGCAAAGGTCATCGCCCGCATCAACGACGAAGAGTACCTTACCGCCGAGAACAAGCTGTTGTTCAAGGAACTTGGCATAGAGCTCATGTTCTACCCCGAGAAGATAGCCGCCGACGAGATCGTGGACCAGCTCAAGCACGCCACCTTTTCCGAGACCATGGATTTCGCCCATGGCAGGCTCCAGATAGCAGTGTTCAAGCTCGATGAGAACTCCCCCCTGCTCGACCAGAAGATAATCGAGTTCTCAAGCCAGCTCAGCAAGGAAGATTCCGAGAAATTCCGTATCATCGCCATCTCCAGGGGCGACGAAACCATTATCCCGCGCTTCGACACCATCTTCCAGTTCGGGGACCTGGTGTTCTCCATCGCGAAGAGGGAGGGCGTCGAGCTGCTCATCAAGTACTTCGGCAAAAAGAACATAACCGTCCAGAAAGTGATGATAATCGGTGGCAGCCCCATGGCCGCCATGGTCGCGAAGAACCTTTCGCGGACAGGCATCAAGGTGAAGATCATCGAAATAGACAGCAAGCACAGCGTGGAGCTCGCTGACAAGCTTCCCGACGACATAATAGTCATCAACGGGGACGGACGCAACTCCGAATTCCTATATGAAGAGGGCATCCGGGATTTCGACGCCTTCGTGGCCCTCACCGGCGAAGACGAGACCAACATCCTCTCCTGCGTGGTGGCCAAGAAGCTGGGCGTGCCCCGCACTATAGCCGAGGTGGAGAATTTCGAGTACACCCGCCTGGCCGAGGAGATGGGCGTGGACAGCATCATCAACAAGAAGCTCATCACAGCCGGGCGCATCTTCAAGTTCACCCTCAGCGGCAGGGCCCGCTTCGTAAAGTACATGTCCGGCACCAGCGCCGAGGTCATCGAATATACTGTCACCCCGGGCAGCGCCATCACCAAGAAACCCCTCAAGGACCTCGGCTTCCCGCAAGGCGCCATTATCGGAGGCGTCATCCGCGGCAGCGAAGCCATCATAGCCGTAGGCGACACCCTGATCGAACCCTACGACCGCGTGGCCATCTTCGCCCTTCCCGACACCTTGAAGCAGATAGACCGGTTCTTCAAATGAGCAAGCTGGTTTATTTCCACGGGTTCGCATCTTCCGGAGCCAGCGGCACCGTGCTACTGCTCCGAAAGCATTTCATTTCCGACAGGGTGCTGGCGCCCGACATCCCGCTCGACCCGGCCGAGGCGCTCCCCTTCCTCAGGGAATTCTGTGCCAAGGAACAGCCGGACCTCGTGGTCGGCACCAGCATGGGTGCCATGTATGCCCAGCAGATGAGAGGGTTCCTCAGGATCTGCGTGAATCCGTCCTTCTATATGTCCAGGCTTTACAGCGTTGTGAAGGTCGGAGCTTTCGACTACGCCAACAAGCGGGAAAACGGGGAGAAGAAGGGCCATATAACCAAAGACACCATCAAGCATTTCAAGGAGATGGAGGCGCACCAGTTCGAGGGCATCACTCCCGAAGAGAAGGAACTCTGCTACGGCCTCTTCGGCCGCAAGGACACCGTGGTGCACTGCCACGACGACTTCGTGAAGTACTATCCCCACGCCGAATGGTTCGACGGCGAACACCGCCTCAACGACACAATCCTCACCCACACCGTAGTGCCGCTCGCTAAACGATTGCTGGGAAGATAACCCACCTGAACAACCCATATAAAACATGAAAAAAACTGTCATAAAACTGTTCGGCATGGCCTTAGTGCTGGCCATGGCTTTTTCCTGCAAGGACGCAGGAGTCAAAAGCCCCGAAGAATCCAGCCTGTTCGAAAAGAGGGTCGATCCCGAATCAGGGGTCGTCTCCTACGCATTGAAATACGGCGCACCCGACGATAACCGCCAGTCGCTCTATTTCATCACCAAATCCATGACAGAGGACGGCAGGTACCTGGTGTTCATGTACACCCAGGGCAACGAGAAGAAGGGCGTCGGTCCCCGTCATCTCATGCTGGCGGACCTCGCCGAAGACAAGGTTTACGACCTGGGCGAAAGGAGGATGACCCCCTTCATCGAGACCAGGCAGGACTATCTTGTGTACGGCGATAACGAAAAGGGCTTCTTCCGCATCGACTTCGCAAGGCCGGGCGAGGAGAAGAAACTCTGCGACATCCCGTCCGAGCTCTCATCACTCGGAAGAATAACCCGCCTCGCGACCCATCTCACCCTTACGCAGGACAGGAAGAAAGCTTTCCTGGACGTTTCCCTCGACACCCCCGAAGGCAGGACCCGCTATCTGCAGGGAATGCTCGACCTCGTGAGCGGGAAATGGGACCTCTGGGGCGAGACCGAATGGAACTGCAACCACGGCCAGCTGAATCCTGTCGATGATTCTCTTGCGATGTGCGCCTGGGAAAGCGCCTGGGACCCCCTGGGCAAGGCATTCCAGGACTCCACCGGCATCTATCCCCGCATGTGGCTCGTACGTAAGGGGCAGAAGACCCTCATCCCGGCCGAAGCCCGGAACTTCGCCTCGCACGAAATCTGGGACGACGACGGCAAGGGCATCTCGTGGTGCGGACACGGCTGGATTGAAGAGGAGGACTGCGTTTACCATATGGACCTCGCCACCGGAAAGCAGGAAGCCTGGGCGAAAGTTCCCGGAGCACGCCACAACAACTGCTCGCCCGACAACAAGTATGTCGTCACCGACCAGGCTCCCGAGACATGGTGGCGCGGCTGCAAATGGCGCGTGGCCTTCTACAACAGGGAAACCGGCAAATATGTATGGCTTTATTCGACGAGGGACGAACTCATGCCCCGGGACAACCAGTCGAAACTCCATCCCGACCCGCATCCCCACTTCGTGATGAACGGCCGCTATGTGATATCCACCGCCAACAATGCCGACGGCCACATGGACCTTTACATCACCCCGGTAGCCCAGCTCATCGAGATGACGAAATAAGGTCGTCGGCTTTCCGGCGGCGGGCTGGAGCGCAGCTCACTCAGAAATCGTTGTCTTCGTATATGTCGAATCCTCCGGATTTGGCCGGCTTGTCATCGGTGCGCCAATCTTCATGATCGACCCAGTTTGAACTGCCCTGCCTGTCATTTGCCATATACCGGGAAATGGCTATCTGCCCTCATCCTCATCGCATGCTGCCTTATTCCTTTATTCAGCTCTTGCAGGAACAATGGAACGGAGCACCCTCACGTCGCAGGCACATGGGATGGGCCTTTGTCAGCAGATTCGGCACCGCCCCGGGTGCTGCACGCCATTCAACAGGCTGATTGCCTGAATCGATACGGAATCATGTCCGACAGCCTGAGCGGGGTCGGCGTATTCGGCATCGGCGAAGCGGACTCCACTCCCACCGACGGCTTCGGCATCATTGCCGTGAAAGGCACCACATCCACCACACTCCCCCATATCCGCCATACCCGCCAGCCGATAGCCCGCTACGACAGCAGGACGGGGGACCTCTGGCTCACAGGCTGTGCTGCACAGGGTACGGACGTTGATGTGGAACGGCTGTACAAGATTGTTTTCGACAGCGATGATTCGGCACATGTCGCCCTCGACCTCGACCCTTATGAACTTCAGCAGCAGCTTTGTGAAAGGCTTGGATATCACATTGAAGGAAAGAAAATAACACTCTTCGACGGCAAGAGGGAGATCGCCTCCGTTACGAATACCGTCACCAACATGGGTGGATTCGATGACGGGCATCCGGTGTGGATAGGAGAACAGATGCAGTACGACATCAGCGGCGAGAAGCCCTGTCTGCTAGTCACACCGGGAGTGAAATACATAACCGGCCTGGTGCTTGATTACGATGACATGCCAACCCTCAGCGCCCCTGTCAACATTGCAGCAGGCGGACATGTCAGCATCGGTGGGCTCAGTGTTGTCGAACATCCTTACGAGGGCACTTTCCTCGATGAGGACAACGACGAACCGAACCTCTTCATCCGCTATCGCCGCAGCGACGGAGCATACGATGTGCAGATAGGTATTTTCCGCCTGACATACCTGGACGACGGAGTAGGAACGGTGGACAGGACGGGTCTGCACTTTACGGCTACCGATGCGGCGGGCAATCCCATTACCGGTCTCATCACACTGCAGGACGATATCGCCACAGTCACATTCACCGACTCCTCGTGGGGACTTCTGGAAACGGGGAGCCGATTCAGTTATCACAGGCAGACAAACGAATGACCATGAGAAAAACGGCCGGGATCTTAGTGACAATCCTGCTTTCTGCCGCGTGCGGGAGCAACGATGCCAGTGCCCGGCGCCACCGGAAGGACATCCGCTTCTATCAGGATTATGGGATGGGATGTGCAAATTAACTGAAGAAGCGCCGCCGATATCTCGGTGGCGCTTTTTGTGACTCCTACAGGACTCAAACCTGTAACCTTCTGATCCGTAGTCAGATGCTCTATTCAATTGAGCTAAGGAGCCGTTTACCGGCTT
>CAJOQW010000079.1 GCA_905236955.1 uncultured Bacteroidales bacterium | reverse complement strand
TAATGGTGGTCTCCGCAATAAGCGGATGCACCGACACGCTTATCGAGACAGGGCACCGTGCGGCCCTCAAGGACAAATCTTACCAGAACCTGCTGGACGAACTCCAGGAGCAGCACCACAGGATAATCCTGGACCTTCTGCCGCTGGAAACCCACGAGCCGTCGCTCGAGACCTGCGACGAAACCTTCGAGCAGCTCAGGAGCATCGCGCAGGGGGTTTACCTGCTCGGGGAGCTCAGTCCTGTGAGCCTCGACGCCATACAAGGGTGCGGCGAGCTGCTCTCGACCAAGATCATCGCCACCAAACTGGCCTCGGTGGGACTTTCCACGAAATGGGTCGATTCGCGCGACATCATCAGGACCGTCGTCTCCGACGGGCACAGCGTCGTGGATACGGAAAAGACAAATGCCCTGATACGGGGGATGGTGGACGACAATCCCATAACCCAGGTATTCGTCGTGCCCGGCTTCATCGCCTCCGACACGCAGGGGCGCATGACCACCCTCGGACGGGGCGGTTCGGATTATTCGGCTTCGCTCTACGCTGTGGGTTCCAATGCCCGCCTGCTCGAGATATGGACGGACGTCCCGGGCATGATGACCTGCAACCCCAAGGCGGTGCCGTCCTCGCGTACAATCGGAAACATCTCGTACAGGGCCGCCCTGGAACTCTCGCACTTCGGAGCCAAGGTAATCTATCCTCCTACCATCCAACCGGTTGTGGCACAGGGAATTCCAATCTATGTAAAAAACACCTTCGACCCCTCGGCCCACGGCACGCTCATCGAGAAGAACCCGCCGCGCAGCAGGTCGAAGATAATCGGAATCTCAAATTCCGACAACATCGCCCTGCTCTCCCTGGAAGGGAGCGGAATGGTGGGGATACCGGGCTTTTCCAGCCGCCTCTTCGACACGCTGAGCCGCAGCGGCATCAACATCATCCTTATCACCCAGGCTTCGTCGGTGCACACCATGTGCATAGCCGTATCGGAGCAGGATGCCGAACGCGCCAAGGAAGCCGCCGACACCACGTTCGCATACGAAATCTCGCTCGGCAAACTGAACCCCCTCAAGGTGGAGAAAGGATTCTCGATAGTCTGCCTCGTGGGCGACGACATCCTCAACCAGAGCGGAGCCACCGGGCAGATGCTGGCAGCCCTCGGCCGCCGCGGCATCGGCATCAGGGCCACCGCGCAGGGTTCTTCCGAAAGGAACATATCCGTAATCGTGCCTTCCGAGAGGGTTGACGAAGCCCTTCAGTGCATCCACAACGAGTTCTTCGACAAGAGCAGCGAGAAGATAATCAACCTGTTCATCGCCGGTTTCGGAGGGGTGGGACGGTCGCTTGTGGAACTTATCCGCCGTAACGGCGAAAAAATCGCGGCGCGTACCGGAAAACGCATACGCGTGATAGGACTTTCCAACAGCCGCAGGTATGTCATGGAGACCGGAGGGATCGACCTGGCCCGGGCCGAACAACTCCTGGCCGTCGGAGAGAGCGCCGCGGACGGAGCCTATTTCGAAGCCCTCGCCGGCCTTTCGATGGAAAATTCGGTGTTCGTCGATTGTACCGGAAGCGCCGACATCGCCTATAAATACCTCAACCTGTTCAAGAGGGGTTATTCCGTGGTGGCGAGCAACAAGATCACCTTTTCGTCGCCATACAGCCAGTACGAACTCCTGCGCAGAAGCGCGGTGGCGGCAGGCGTGTCGCTCAAGTATGAGACCACAGTCGGGGCCGCACTGCCCATCCTGGAAACCATCGCCCGCTGCGTAAACAGCGGAGACACCATACACAAGATCGAAGCAGCCCTGTCCGGCACGCTGGGGTATATCTTTTCGTCATACAAAGGCGGGTCGTTCGCTGCAGTGGTGCGCGAAGCCCAAAAAGCCGGCTATACCGAACCCGACCCGCGCCTGGACCTGAGCGGACGCGACGTGCTGCGAAAGTTGCTCATCCTCTCACGCGAAGCCGGCGTGCCGCTGGAAGAGTCCGACGTTGAGATGGATCCTATCCTTGCACCGGAATACTTCAAGGGAGGGGTGGACAAGTTCTACGAGAGATTAGAGGCCAACGACGCCGCTTTCGAGAAGGACTTCGGCGACGGCACAAAACGCTATGTAGCCACACTGGAAAGGCAGGAAGACGGGAGCTACAAGGCCTCCATCGGCCTTCGCGCCCTCCCGCCAGATCACCCGCTCGCGCGGCTGCGGGGCACCGACAACTGCGCCGTCATCACCACCGATTCCTACCCCTCCCCCCTGCTTGTACAGGGAGCAGGCGCCGGTGCTGTACAGACTGCCTCGGGAGTGCTGAACGACATACTGCTGGGCGGGATGCATTAATACGGTTCATAAAAAACCCGCCGGGGCGATGATGCGCGGGCGGTAATTGTTATATTTATGCCCTGACGACCATATGACAACCAGAATGAAAAGAATGATCCGTGCCATCTGCCTTGCGGTGGCGTTGATGCTTCCCATGAAGCTTGTCGCTGCGAACGGCGATGAAAAAGTATATCCGGTGCGCGACAGGCTGGAAGTGGTGTCGCTTGACGGCACCTGGACGGCCTCCCAATCCTTTAACGAGAAGAGAGACACCGCTGACGTGAGCATGAAGATTTCCTTAGAAGGGAGCGAAACCTTCATCATAAGCGGTTCTTCGTTCACATCGATAGAGAAGGCCATGGTAAACATCGCGGCCGCACATGAGGGGGAAGACATGACAATGGGCGCTACCGTCACAGGCAAGATTTCCGGAACTGTAACCAGGGAAGGGGATGTGCTCACCTTCACCCCGGCAAAGAAAGCCAAGCCGGAAATCACGGTGGAGACCGAGAATATCCCCGGCATCCTTAAGGCCATGCTGATAACTCCGATCAAGAGCGAAATGAACAAGAGCCTGAAAGAAACCGACCGGGCCAGGATCATTTCCCTCTCCGACAATGAAATGGTCCTGGAGGAAATCCTCACGGAAAAAGAGATCAAGAAGGGCACCAAGCCCGAGCGGACGACCTTTAAGAAGAAATAGGGATATCGGCAAAAGGGTCTAATAGCGTACAGATAATCCGACATTGAAAGTACCGTATCTTTTCCAGGTGCTTTGAGGCCCCAGCGTATGGAAAGTATAACCCGCCGTAATGCCGTATTTATCGTACCAGAATCCGGCCTTGACGTTCAGGCGGAATCCGTTGTTGCCTATCAGCCGTTCTTCGTGCCTGGGACCGCCCAGGTACATATAGACCACATCCCCCTCGGTGGGTTCGGGGCCGAAAAGCAGGCCTCCCGCCGCAGGAACCGCCCGGCCGAGCAAATACGAGTTCTGATGCCGGGTCGTTCCGATTCCGGGGGAAATGAAAAGGCCGGCCTTGCATTTGCCGAATTCATGGACATAGCCGACAGGTACATAGAATGCACTCTCGACAGCCTTTGACCCGGCCGCGATCCAGCTTTCCCGGGTCGGACCGATCTCTCCCATCTCGTCAAAGACATACCCTGTGGTAAGGCTGCTCTGCTGCAAGGATGCGGACAGTCCCCAGGTAAATATGTTTCCATTGCGCCACGGCCGGTATCTCCATTCCACGATTGAGAGTTCCGCCGAAACCCCAATAGGCTTCATCTGCGAAGGTGTCCCCAGGGAATAGCTCATCCCTCCGTCAATCTCGCCGAACGTCACTATCGTCCAGGCAGGCTTGGTATTCTTTACCGTCACCCCGAAGAGCGGCGCTTCAAAATTCAGTTTCTTCCCCACAACCGTCGATTCCGTTCCGGGTGCCTGAGCTGCCGCCGACAGCACGACCAAGGCGGCTGCAATAGTAGTAAACACTTGTTTCATAGCTTGTTATTGTTTTTCAAACATTTTCTTCAATTCTTCCACGGTAGCCTGCCCCTCCAAATAGAGGAGCGTGACCTTCCACCTGTCGCCGTCGGGACGGGCCTGCCAGCAGAGATAACGGTGGTATTTTCCTTTCGCTTTCGGCTCGACCAGGGCGTAGGTCAGAAGATTCCCTGTCTTCTCCGCCTCTGAAGCAAGGGCCTCCTGCGTATCGGCTTCCACCAAGGCGGAAATCTGCAAGGCTTCCTCGGTAGTCACCGAAGCGTTGATGCCCAAATAATAGGTCAACTTGTAAGAAGTGATGCCGCCCCCCTTCACCTCGGTCTTGACCATCTCCCGGACCGGGATTATCTTTCCTCGGAAGATATCCCAGCTGGTCAGGTCCTTCTGGGCGAAGGCCCGGCCTCCGAAGAGCAGGACGGCCGAGAGTAAGAGTATAATCTTTTTCATTTTCCAAATATTTCTGCCAGAGAGGCTTCCGCCCTGGTTTTTTCGGCAAAGAAGTCTGTAAGTGAATTATTTACGCTTTCCATGACAAGTTCGCTGTCAGTGGTTTTCTCGCCGAATGCATAACTGACGTAACCGTCATTCACGCCCGACACGATGCCGACAGTGACAATCGCCGCCAAACCGGCGGCGACCGCCGCAGCCACAGGCCAACGGAATGCGCCTGCCTTGCTGCTGCTTTTTTTGCGGCCGATGGACAGGAATCCAAGTACTCCGCGGAGCTCCGCGAAGGCAGGGTCGTCCGTCGATGCGGCATAGGCGGCGAGCGCTTTCTCCTCCTCCGGCGAGGTCTCAGCGTCGAAGTATCGCTCCATAAGGAGGATGTATTTCTCTTTATCTGTCATGGTTCAATGCATTCCTAAGGGTTTTCCGGGCACGGGAGAGCTGCATCCTTACCGCAGCCGCCTCCATTCCGAGTTCCCGGGCTATATCATCCAGCGTCCTTCCTCCGTATTCTTTCTCTTCGAGTATATATCGTTGTATATCAGTCAATTCGGTTTTAATCTTCGCGTTCATCTCTTCATATAGACGCTCCCTCTCCACTGTGTCCGGAGGGTCTTCCGGCACGTCCGTTTCCAGCGCCACCGGCCTCTTTCGTCGCCGCTCATTCAGGCTGGCATTCCGCACGGTCTTTCCCAAAAGCGCTTCTGCCTCCTTTTCAGACCCGAGCGGGTACTTCTTCTTCCAGAGACGCACGAACGCATCCTGAAGGACATCCTCCGCGTCGGTCCTCTCCGGCACGATCCTGCCGGAAACATCCTTCAACCTCTGCCGAAGCCGTATGAATGCACTTGTTAAATAATCTTCTGCCATCGCAGCACATCAAGCATTTTTCGTGCCTTCCACCTTTATAACACTTCGGATGCCGCAATGTAACAGAAAGATTTACCTGATTCTCTCCGCTTGGGCGTTGTCCTTGGAATCGCCGGGCTCCGTCATGCTGAAACTTATTCCATGCTCTTGGAAGAACTGTGCAAACTCGCCGGAAAAAGTGCGGAGTAATGGCCTTTTCGCGAGATGGTAAAGACATTTGCTGGCAATAGGCCAAGTAGCTTTTCTAAAAGTGTGATTATCGACACTATTCACTTTTCAAAAAGTGTTTTGTATATTTGCGCTAGAAAGATACTGATATGGAACTACCTGATATTCGCCCCATTGTGGAGTTTTACCACAGTAAACTCGCCCAGGTTACGCTGGATTTCAAACGCTACCTTTATCCCCAGATCAACTGGGACTCCCGCGTCATCGGTATCAAAGGAGAGCGTGGCGTAGGTAAAACCACCATGCTTCTGCAACGGATCATTGAGAAATACAACAATCCGGATGATACGTTCTACATCTCCCTGGACCACTACTGGTTCGGGACTCATCAGTTGCAGGATCTGATTGAATTCCTTTACAAAAGGGGGATAACGGAGTTTTACATTGACGAAGTCCACAAGTATAAGGGGTGGGGCACCATCCTCAAAAACCTCGTTGACCAGTATAAGGATCTCCGGATAGTCTATACGGGATCCTCCTTGCTGGAGATCGATAATGCCAAGGTGGATATGTCCCGCCGTCAAACCTCTTATACGCTTAAGGGGATGTCT
>CAJOQW010000078.1 GCA_905236955.1 uncultured Bacteroidales bacterium | reverse complement strand
TTGGTTTCGCCAAAATTCTTGGGACCCTTGGTAACGGGCTTGTGGTTGAAAGACCTGGTCACCGCCGGCTTTGCCTTGGGCTCGACCTTCGTCTGCATGGAAAGGTCGGTGCGGCCCTCGACGCTAGCGGATTCCTTGACCATGGAAACGTCCCTGCGGACGATGCTTCCCATGTTCTGGGTCTTCAAAGGCGCCCTGTCATCATTTCCTGCAAAGTAAAGGACATAATTGTAGTATATCGCGAGGTTGCCTGAAGCCGACGCCCTGAACCAGAGACCGTTCACAGGATTGGAATTATACGGATAATCGACCAGCGCGATGATATCACCTGCCTCGGGATCATTGATATAACCTCCGACAAGATAACAACCGGAACTATAACCAGCCGGAGTATCGGCATCGAAGAGCCTTACGTAGAGGTCTTCGACTTCGCCACCATAATGGAATGCGCCGGATATGGTATGGGGTTCGATATAAAGATAACCACCATACCACTCTACGGTAATATTATCGTCGGGCAGGTACTCTTCCTTGATGCCGGCAAGACCCGAAAGCTTGAGCCACGAACCACTTTCGTCCTCTCCGTCATCCGTGAAGTAGGAGTAGTCGATGTAGAACCTCTCTCCGTCTTCGTAGAAATCATTTGCCTCGGAGATCCATTTGTAAGCGCAATATGTCGCCTTGTTCAAACCATTGATATCATCGGCCGAATACCATCCGCCAGCACCTGTCACCGTAAGGGTATCGACGAAGACGCCATATTCCTGGGTGACGTTCCAAGTCTCGTTCTCGGTGTCATAGGTCTTGCCGACGATGTTGAGGGAAAGGGCGATGGTGGGATAACCGGTCTCTTCATCGACCGCGAGCACAGAACCCTTCTTGATATTGGCGAACAGCGTGGTGCCTAGGAGCGAGATGCCGGTATTCTGCTGGTCAACATC
Organism: uncultured Bacteroidales bacterium; assembly: GCA_905236955.1. GTDB lineage: Bacteria > Bacteroidota > Bacteroidia > Bacteroidales > UBA932 > Cryptobacteroides. The sequence continues at coordinate 6,185 of CAJOQW010000078.1, read as the reverse complement.
CGAGAATTTGGTCTCTTCCGTGAAGGTGGCCCCTGCTTCGGTCTCGGCCTTGAAGGCAAGGCCATAACCATCGGTGAAATAATCGGGGAGATAGAAGAGGGTGGTGTCGGCCTGGCGGTACGCCAGTTCCTGACCGCTCCAGGAATCTTCGAATACGCCCGAATTCACATCACAGGTATATACCGTCTTCCAGTCGTCGATGTCGTTGTTGTAGTCGGTAGTACGGACGAAACCTTCCGCGATGCCTATGATATCGTAGGTATTCATGCTCCAACCGCCAAGGGTGAGCATATAACGGCCTCTTGCAAAGAAATAGAATCCGCCGTTGCCGTCATAATAGCTGGAGGGATATTTATCATTGTTATTGGCCGCAAAACTTTGGAAACTGCCGGGATACGGAGCATAGTCCGGATCGTCATAGGAGGCATACTGGTCGGTAAAGAACGAATAATTGTCCATTTCCCACACATCCAACCCATAAGTTGAATGGAAATACAGCCACAGGGGCAGGAAGTGGATTCCCTGGTACGATGCATCATAACCCGGAAGATCGGTGAGTTCGGGATACCAGTAGAAGCAGAGGTGCTGGTCTTCATCCTGGCCTAAGAAACCCGGTCCCGGGTCGTATGCTCCCGAGATGTCGCCTTCTTCATCATAGGTCTCACAGTAGCGGCCTCCGTCGGCCAGTTCGACATAGTGGATGTAGCCGGTATGGATCTCGCCCCAGTTATCCTGGGTGAAGGTTACGAGGGCAGGCTCCCCGGTCTTGGGATTGAGGAAATCGACCCACGGGCTGGGTGATTCAGCCGAGAACTTGAGGGTGGCGGGAGCGTACTTAGTGGTGTCGCTTGCCACCTTGATCACATAATTGTAGGGAACACCTGTGGCTGCGTCGTCGAAGGGATAGGTGATTTGGATGTCCGCCTTCTTCTCTCCGCTTGCGAAATTGACTGTCGCGGGAATGGAAAGCAGGGCGTCACCTGATACCTGCAGATTTGCGGTAGCGGCCCCCGTGGCATTCCTCCTGTAAAGGGGGATGGAAAGCGTTCCCTTATCCGTGAGGATAAAAGACGTCTGTTCATTGTTGGCGAAGTAGAATCCGTTGCCGGACTCTTCCTCAGCCTTGTTGTACACTTCTTCCTTCTGTGTGCAGGAAGAGAGAAGTACCGACGCGGCGGCCATCAATGCATAAACAAAATATTTGGTTCTATTCATAATCTTTCAGATTAAAAGTTATTCGGTCCACTCGGTTACCGTCTTGGTCGGGTCGGGATTGTTGAAGCCGTCAAGGACGGGATTGCCGTTGATTTCGGTCTGCGGGATCATCCAAGTCCACCAGGGGGCGACACCGTCGCAATTGAACCTGTAACCGCTCTGGGCATTGGTTCCTTTATACCCGTTGTGAACGCCGGCGGCAAGACGCTTGGCATCGAAGAGGCAGATGCCTTCGCCCCAGAACTCGATCCTCTTCTGCTTGAAGACTTCCTTCTGGACGCCTGTGGCAGTAGCGATATTCTCGCAGGAATACTCCGGATTGCGGGTCTTGATGAGGTTGGTGAGGGCTGCCTTTCCTCCGGCGATGTCGCCGTTCATGGCAAGGGCCTCGGCCTCGATGAGCATGAGTTCCTCGACCCTCATGAGGGGCACCTGGGAGCAACCTCCGACCTTATAGGTGGCATAGTCGCCGCCTGCAGGACGGAACTTGAGGTTCGCGTAGGGTCCGACGACCTTCTTCTCTTCTTCGTCGAAGACGTTCCTGTTCATCTTGTAAGCATAGTAATCCATCCCTTCGGGATCGATCCATGAGTGCTTGCGGAAGTCGGTGTCGGGAATCTGTTCGTACAGCGACTTGGGGACGCCGCGTCCTACCGCCCATCCGTAGGAAGTCCAGGTTTCCTCGGTGCTCATGTGGGCCACGAAGTTACAAAGGTTGCCCATGGTCTCGGCCGAATAGGAAAGATACCACATCCAGGAATTGGAGTTGGCCGCATAGTTGTTGAAGCCGTTGACAGGGTCTTCCCATTGCGCCTGGGTAAGGGGAGAGCCGCCGAAAGCGTCGATACCCTTGCGGGCATAGGTGGCGGCATTGCCCCAATCGGAAAGTTCCATGTACATCTTGGCCTTGAGGCCGTAAACGACGGGAAGGGTGGGGAGAATGCCGCCCTTGGGAGCATATCCCGAAAGGCAATTCTCGGCAAGGTCGAGGTCGTCCATGATGAACTTGTAGATAGCTTCCTTGGTAACGCGGGGATTCGCCTTGGAAGTTGCCAGGGAGGTAGTATCCGAAACGATGGGGACGGTAAGGCCGGTTATGTCACCTTCGGGTTTGTAGGAAGCTACGACACCGGGATCGGTGGCAGGGATATATTCATAGAGGCTTGCCAGTGCATGATAGAGGAAAGCACGGCATGAAAGGGCCTGTCCTAGAAGTACCTTCTGGGCATCGGTCGCGGTTTCGGGATCGACTATGTTGATGACGTCGTTGGTGCCCTTGATAAGGAGATAGAAAGTCCTCCATGGCACATACGCAGTTGCGGAGTTGACACCCAGGTTGTACAGGTTGCTGGACCAGTATGAGAACCAGTCATAACCGGTGTCGCCGGAATCGACGATATCGCCGAGGGCGCTGTCCATGATGATCATCATGCCAGGATATGACATGTCGAATTCCCATTCCTGCTCACCGTAAACGAGATAACCCTGGACCATGGAAGCCGGGATGGCGTTGGTAAGGGCCTCCAGCGCGGTGGCGGAGCTGTTCACCTGATCTGAAGTGGCGGTGTCGTTCATCGGGAAGGTCTCCTTGATGCAGGACGTGAAGACCATCGCCGAGGCGCACAGGGCCAAAGTAAGTTTAAATATATTCTTCATATTTCCAATTGTCTGAGTCATACGAAATTAGAATCTGAAAGTCACACCACCTGAAACAGTCCTGACAGGAGAGTAGTTGGAGTAGTTGGTTGCACCGCTGAAGCTGTAGCGGGGATCGAAACCGGGCCTGCGGGACCAGTAGTAAACGTTTTCGATGGCGGCATAGATCCTGAGGGAGGAGATGCCGGCCTTGCTTGTCCAGCGGGCGGGAAGGGTGTAACCCATATTGATGTTCTCTATATTGAGATAGCTGGCGTCCTCGAGGAACCTCGTGGAAGAGGCAACCGAATAGTTGTCCGCGAACTGGAACCTCGGGATGGTCTCGCTGGGATTGTCGGCGGTCCAGGAATTGAGGATATCCTTATGGTAATTGGTTCCGGTAGAGCCGGAAGTCGGAGAGCCCATGAGGTTCTGGTAACCCGAGTCGAACGACTTGCCGCCCAGCTGATAGGAGAAGTTGGCGGCGAAGTCGAAGCCCTTCCAATAGAAGGAGAGGCCGAAGCCGCCGTACCAGTCGGGGATGGAGCTGGGAGCCAGGTAGTAGTCTGCGGTAGAATACTGGTTGGTCGTCTCGCGGCCGGTGATCTTGCCGTCTTCGTCCTTTATGTTCTTGTACCAGAGGGACTGGCCGGTTTCATCGACGCCGGCGAACTCCTTGAGATACCTGGTGTAGAGGGGAAGGCCCTCACCTATGAAATATGAACCGTCGTTGTAACCGTCATGGCCGTCGATGTTGAGGGTCTTCACGTCGTCGGCAAGGAAGAGGATCTTGTTCATCACCTTGGTGGCGTTGAAGTTGAGGGCGAGGTTCATGTCCCTGGTGTTGATGATATTGGCGGTAAGGGAGAGCTCGACACCGTTGTTGCGCATGTCGCCGATGTTGTCATAGTATCCCGTATAACCCACCGAGGGAGCGACGGAGAACCAGAACAGCATGTCCGAGGTCTTGCGGCTGAAATACTCGAACGAACCGTCGAGGACGCCGTTGAACAGGGTGAACTCGGTACCGATGTTGAAGTTGGTGTTGGTTTCCCATGTTATTTTTTCGTTACCCTTGCTGCTGAACGCAACTGAGATTTCGCCGTCGGAAGGAGCTACCGAGTACAGGTCGGTATAACGGTAGGAACCAATGTTGTCGTTACCCTGTGAACCGTAGGAAGTCTTCACCTTGAGGACGTCCACCCAGGGAGCGTTGAACCAGGGTTCCTTGCTGATGATCCAGCTGGCGCCGACGCTCCAGAAGTTACCCCAGCGGCGCTCGGGTGCGAAACGCGATGAAGCGTCACGCCTGAAGGAAGCACTGGCGTAGATCCTGTGCTCATAGTTGTATTCGGCACGGGAGAAGTAACCTTCGTTGTTGTATTCGGTGGTATAGGAATATGCATTCTGGTTGTCGATCACGGCACCGGCAAGTTCCTTGTTGTCCTGGGAATACATCTTCTGCTTGGCACCGTAAAGGTACGCGTAGGTGTCGTCCAGATACTCGTGGCCGAGCATCAACGAAACGTTGTGCGGGCCGAACGCCTGGTTGTAGTTGAGTATCTGCTGGGTGTTGAAGGTGCGGCTCCTGGAGTGGCTCTTGCCGAGGGATCCGCCCGAGGAGGCGAACTGGCCGTAGTACGGGTTGGAAACCGAAGTGCCGCGGGTCTCGTCGATGGAGGTGCTGGCGTTGATCGTGAAGGTGAAATACTTGAGGAAGCTGATGTCTGCGGCTCCGGAAGCTCCGAAGGCGTTGCCTTCGGCATTGTTGGTATTCACCTTGTTGGCGAACAGCGCATTGGAGTTCTGCATGAAGGGACGGGAAAGGCCGGCGTTCATGCCGTCACCGTAGTCCATCATCTCGAAGCCCCACTGGTCTTTCATGATGGTACCGTCGCCGTTGCGCACATAGAGGGGATAGATGGGCGCTATCTGGGAAGTGAAAGCCCAGATGTTGCCGGTAGAGTTGCTGGTACCCTCGTCATTGAGCGAGTTGTAGTTGAAGTTGGTGTAGGACATGTTGCCGGATACCTTGAGCCACTTCTTTGCCTGATAGTCGGCCTTGAGACGGGCGGTAAGGCGGGTCATGTCGGCGTTGGCGGTTATACCTTGATTGTCGAGATAACCGACTGATGCGTAATATCCACCCTTGTCGTGAGCGGCGGAAACGCTGAGGTTGTACTCCTGGCGGAGACCCTTGCGATAAGCTGCGTCATTCCAATCGTCGGGAATGAGGTAATAGTCCGTACCCTGGTAACTGACCTTCCTGCCGAGGGTTGCGGCGGGATTGATCTTGCCGTCGGTACCGATGAAGTTCTGGCCGTCGGGAACGGTGTACATCTGATATCCCAGACCGCCGGCGGAAGCCTGGCCGCATATTATGCTGTTGGCGGCGGCGTTGGCCTGCACGGGATCATAGCCGTAGATGGCGGGATCTGAATAATAATTGTACAGGGCCTTGTAGTGGGTCTCGTAGTAGTTGCCCGGGTCCCTGATATACTCATAGTCGCGCAGGGCCTTGCTGTTGACACCGTACTTGGCATCGAAAGTCACGACAGCCTCGGTGGATTTGGCGCGCTTGGTGGTGATCATGATGACACCGTTGGCACCGCGGGCGCCATAAAGGGCGTTGGAGGCGGCATCCTTGAGGATGGTCATGCTCTCGACATCCTGCGGGTTGATGTTGTTGATGTCACCGCTGTAAGGCATACCGTCAACGATATACAGGGGTTCCTTGCCTGCCGAGATGGAGCTGAAACCGCGGATGCGGATGCTCGGGGTGCTTCCCGGCGCGCCGGAAGACTGGACGAGCTGCACGCCCGCCACCTGGCCAGCAAGCGCGGAAGTGACGGCACTCACCTGGGATTTGGCGAGTTCATCGGAATCGATGACCTTGGCAGAGCCCGTGAAGGCTTCCCTGGTGGTGGTACCGAATGCGACCACGATGGTCTCTTGAAGCTGCTCGGTATTCTCACTGAGGACGACATTGATCGAAGTCCTGCCGTTTACGGGGACTGTCTGTTCTGAATAACCGAGGGCGGAGAAGACGAGCGTTCCATCCGAGGGGACTGCGATCGTGTACCGGCCGGCTGCGTCGGTGACGACGCCCCGGGTTGTACCGGAAAGGAGAACGCCTGCCTGAGGAACGGGATCTCCGTTCTCATCCGAAACGACACCGCTTACATTGATGTTCTGGCCGAATGCCATAACAGCGGAAAGCAGCACCGCAACAGATGCCAATAGGAGCTTAAATTTTCTCATAAGCATTTAGATTAATTAAACAATAAACCTGAATATTTAGGTATTTTACTACTCTCGTTTATGTATTTACATAT
>CAJOQW010000077.1 GCA_905236955.1 uncultured Bacteroidales bacterium | reverse complement strand
CTGCAGGACCAGTTTCCATCTGGCACTCATTCCTTCCTTGTTGTGTTTGTAAACCTTTATATAGTCGTCGGCGAATCCTATGCCGCCGCACCAGACCGTGGTGACGAGCAGGAGTATGGTGTAGATGCTGTCCAGCCTGCATACCAGGAGTGCGCTCACCAGCATGGAAAGGATGATGATGACCCCGCCCATCGTGGGGGTGCCTTTCTTCTGCATCTGGCCTTCGAGGCCGAGGTCGCGGATTTCTTCTCCTATCTGATGCCTGCGGAGCATGGCTATTATCTTCTTCCCTATGAAGAATGCTATGAGCATGCTTATTACGGCGGCGAGCATGGCCCTGAACGACAGGTAGCCGAACAGTCTCATGCCCGGAACACCCAGGCTATCAAGCCATTTTGCAAGATGGTACAGCATTTATCCTATGTTTTTGAAGGTTTCTTCCACAATTTCGCGCTCGTCGAAGTGGTTCTTTTGCGTTCCTATTATCTGGTATGTCTCATGACCCTTTCCGGCTAGGAGTATGGTCGAGGGGCGCGGGGCGAACTGGATGGTCGTGCGTATGGCTTCGTCGCGGTCCGTTATCCTGGTGACTTTCTTCCTGCTGCCGAATCCGGCCATGATTTCTTCTATGATGGCGTCCGGATCTTCGGTGCGGGGATTGTCCGAGGTTACCACGACCCTGTCGGAGAATTCCTCCGCAATCGCGGCCATTTCGGGGCGCTTGCTCCTGTCCCTGTCACCGCCGCAGCCGAAAAGGCATATGAGCGTGCGCGAAGGTGCGACTTCGCGGAGTGTCTTGAGCACGTTTTCCATGGCGTCCGGAGTATGGGCATAGTCTATCACCACCGCGATGTCGTCCGGGCCCCTCAGCACCTCCAGGCGTCCAGGGGCCGATTCCAACTTGCTGAGTGCGAGGAGTACCTCGTCCTTCGGGGTGCCGAGTACCAGGGCGGTGGTATAGATGGCGAGCAGATTGCTGGCGTTGTGCCTTCCTACCAGCTTTACCCAGGTCTCGGTGCCGTCTATGCGCAGGAGCATGCCCTCGAAGCTCTCTTCCAGGACCTTGCACACGTGGTCGGCCGCGCTCCTGCAGGAATATGTGACTACGTCCGCCCTGGTGTTCTGGACCATCACGGGAGCATTCTTGTCGTCGTTGTTTATTATGGCGCAAGCTTCCTTGCCGAGCGAGTCGAACAGCATCTTCTTGCAGCGGAGATATTCGGCGAAGGTCTTGTGATAGTCGAGGTGGTCGTGGGTGAGGTTCGAGAATATGGCAGCCTTGAATTCCAGACCTGCGACCCTCTCCTGCTCCAGGCCGATCGAGCTGACCTCCATGAAGCAGTATTGGCATCCCTTCGCGACCATCTCCGCCATGAGGGAGTTGATGGTGATGGGATCGGCGGTGGTGTTCGTGGTCTCGCTGCGGCTGGTGCCCACATAGTTCGCGATGGTGCTGAGCAGGCCGCATTCGTAACCGAGGCTGCGGAACAGCCTGTAAAGGAGGGTCACGGTCGTGGTCTTGCCGTTGGTGCCTGTTATGCCGACGAGCTGGAGCTTCCCTGACGGATGTCCGTAGAAGTTGTCGGCGCAAAGGGCCAGCGCCTTGCGGGATGCGTCGACTACTGCGGATGCCCCCGCCTTGAGGGCTGCCCCGATATAATCGTGTCCGTCGCTGCTGCAGCCCTTTACCGCGATGAACAGCGAGCCGGGCGCGGCTTTGCGGGAATCACTGCATATCGCGGTTATTTCCGTTGCGGGAGCACCATGGAGGATTACTGCTCCGGTATCTTTTATTATCTGCTCCAGTTTCATCTCAATTCCAAAGTTATGGTCGAACCCTTGGCGGCAGTGGTGCCGGCCTGGGGTGTCTGCTTGTAAACATGTCCGGAGCCGCTGTAACGGCAGTCGAACCCTGAGTTTTCGGCCAGATACAGCGCATCCTTGAGGCCCATGCCCTTGAGGGAGGGGATTTTGGCCGCATCCGATCCGTCGTCCTCCGGTATGGTGTAGGAGACATCCATGGCGGGCACAGTGCCCTTGCCTGATATGTTCTCCTGCCAGTAAGGCTGGGTGTCGTAAAGGTGGTTCACCACCTTGAGCACGGCCCTGGCGGGAATGCCGCCGCCCTGGTACTGGTGCCGCGTCGGCTTGGAGTAAACGCAGCAGATTATGCTGTACTGCGGGTCCTCGGCGGGGAAGAAGCCCACGAAGGTGCCCTGGTACTTCCTGCGGCCGCTGTCGTCGGAGTATTGGCCGTTCTCGAACGTGGCGAAGGAAGTTCCCGTCTTTCCCGCCACCGTGCATTTGGCGTTCTTGAGCCTTCGGGCGGTACCTTCTTCCGTAACTGCCACGAGGGCCCTCACAATGGTGTCGGCAGCGTTACGGGAGCACATGCTGGCGTTGAGGATGCCCGGCCCCCTGCGGTCGCGCACGACCCCGTTCTTCTCAATGTCTTCGACCAGATAGGGCTTCATTACCTTGCCCTTGTTGGCGATGCCGTTGTAGAATGTGAGGATATGGAGGGGGGTCTCTTCGGTGGCATAGCCGAAACCGACGCTGCCGAGGGTCGTGGCGTCGAGCTCGCGGTTGCGGGGAACCGACGGGATTGTGGGGGTGACGAGTCCTTCCAGGTCGAAGTCGAACTTCTCGCCCAGGCCGAAGGAATATATCTTCTCTATGAAGTGGCGGGTGCGGTTGCGGTAGTTCGAGACCGCGAGTGTGGACAGCACATAGTTGCTGGAGATCTTGAAGCCGTCCAGGACGCTTATCTCGCTGGTGTTGTACTGCCTCTCCCAGTCCGGGATGTGGATATCCTGCTTGAGCGAGGTGCCCTTGACCCATCCGTGGTTGGTGGGGATGGTCTCGTCGAGAGTCTTCACGTAACCGTCGTCCAGAACGCTGAGCAGGGTGACGGTCTTGAACACCGAACCCGGTTCGCACTTGCGGCCTATCGCATGGTTGGTTATTTCTTCGAACGAGTTGCCGCGGGACGGGTCGCGCTGCAGGTTGACCATGGCCCTGATGGCTCCCGTGTGTACTTCCATGAGCACGAGGCAGGCCCCCTCGATGTCGTATAGGGTGTCTATCTCGTAGCGCAGGGCCTTGTCCGCCAGGGCCTGGAAATCGATGTTTATGGTAGTGCGCAGGTCTTCGCCGTTGACGGCCTTGGTGTAGGTGCTGTCGAAGTCGCGGACGCTGCCGTAGTCGGTCTCGCGCAGGCATTCCCTTCCGTCGGTCCCGTGCAGCACGGCGTCGAACTTGCCTTCCAGGCCTATGTGGGTCTTGGCCACGTTGCTGCTGTTGTCGCGCACGAACCCTATGGTCCTGCGTGCAAGCTGCCCGTAAGGATATTTGCGGATGAAGTGCGACTCCACTATGAGGCCGCCCTTGTTGGCGCCCTCCTTGAAGAGCGGGAGGCAGCGCACCTTGTCAAGGGTGCTGCGGTCCACCTTCCTGGCGATGGGAAGGTATTTGCGGTTGCCGCTGCGTCCCGCCTTTATTATGGAATAGTATTGCTCCCCGGACTTTTCGGGGAAGATTTCCGCAAGGCCGTCGGAAAGGGCGCGCGCCTTGAGCAGCCATTCCTGCTCCCTTACCCTGGCGGAGTCGCCCTTCATCTTCGCGAACTCCTCCTTGCGGACGGTGCAGTCCATGTGCAGGTCGTACACCGGATAGGACATGGCAAGCAGCCGCCCCTCGGAATCGATGATATTGCCGCGCACCGGCTCGAGCACCCTGGTCTCGCGCCTCGGGGTCAGGGCGGAAGCTATCTTGGGTTCGGGATGGAAGAAGAGCTGGATATAGACTATCTTCCCTATTATCAACAGGGAAGCTGCCAGCAGCAATATGTAGAGACCGGTGAGTATGATGCCTATGCGGTCCCTTTTGTTTCCATCACTCATCTTTTGATAACGGTTGCGGGACGCTCGGGTTCCCTGATGTCCGACCCCATGGCCTTAAGGGTTTCTTCCACGGCGCCGCGGCGGCTCCTGTTTGCCACCTCGAAGGTCTTGTCGGAGTATATTATTTCCAGTTCGTCTATCTTCTTCTTGTTTTCCTCCACCTTGTTGAGGGAAGATTCGATGCCGAGGCTGAAGAGTATCAGCAGGGCCATGAGGAAGAAAACGTAAACTATATGTACAAAGTATTCGTCCACGTGCAGGCGCATCAGGAACCTGCCGTGGATTATAGCATCCACGCTGTTCTTGAGGAGGGTGCCGATGTCGGCAATCTTCCATTTCCTGAGTGTCGTCCGCTCTTTCATATCCTTTCCGCTATGCGCAGTTTCGCGCTCCTCGCGCGGGTGTTGTCTTCTATCTCTTCTTCGGGGGGCAGGATGGGCTTGCGTGTAACAAGCCTGAAGGGGGCGCTGCCGTTGCCATAGACATCCTTGCTTTCGCGCCCCTCGATGTTGCCCGTCCTGAAGTAGTTCTTCACCATCCTGTCCTCGAGGGAATGGTAGGTGATGACCGCTATCCTGCCGCCCTCCTTGAGGGAGGCCGTGGCCCCCTCCAGGAATTTCTCCAGCGAGCGCATCTCGCCGTTCACTTCAATGCGAAGGGCCTGATAGACCTTCGCCAGGAATTTGTGGGAAGCGAAAGACGGCAGGGCCGCCGCAATGGCATTGTCCAGGTCTTCCGTGGTGAGGATGGGGGAGACCCCGCGTGCCGCAACGATGAGTTGCGCCACCCTGCGGGCTTCCGGCACCTCGCCATAGAGTCTGAGAATCCTTTCCAACTCGTCTTGCGTATACGAATTGACAATGTCGGCTGCGGTCCTTTGGCCCTGCACGTTCATTCGCATGTCCAACGGGGCGTTGAATCTGAAGGAGAAGCCTCTTTCGGCAGTATCGAACTGGTGCGACGACACTCCGAGGTCGGCCAGGATGCCGTCGAGTCCCTCCGGCCTGAGCAGGAGGACGTAGTTGTGTATGAATCGGAAATTATTGTGGATGAAGGTGAAACGCGGGTCCTTTGGGGCGTTGGCCTCAGCGTCGGCGTCGCGGTCGAAGCCTATCAGAGAGCCTAAGGGGGAAAGGCGT
>CAJOQW010000076.1 GCA_905236955.1 uncultured Bacteroidales bacterium | reverse complement strand
GGGAAAGGCGCGAGGAACTGGGAAAGGTCGCGGAGGCGGTACGCCGGAACCGCGGCATCACCGTCGAGGAAATAGGCATCATGCTGGGAATCCCTTATCCCCGGGCAGCGGCGCTGGCAGGCATCCTCCAGGGGGATGGGATCATCGCAATGGACCTGTTGCAGCGCTGTTCCATAAATGCCGGAAATTATCTAACTTTGTGAATCCATGTTCACGGACACCCACACCCACATTTGCGACGAAGCCTTCATGGGCCGGGAAGACGAAATCGTGGCCCGCGCCCTTTCCAAAGGGGTCGGGAAGATGATACAGGCCGATATCGACAGTGTTGACAGGCCGGCCATGTACGCCATGACGGAAAAGTATCCGGGCGTATTATATCCCATGATAGGCCTCCATCCCGAGAACGTCCGGGAAAACTGGCAGGACGAAATCGCGCAACTGGAAAGCTGGCTGCCCAGACACCCGGTTGCCGTCGGCGAGATAGGGCTCGACTATCACTGGGACGTCTCCTTCAAGGAACAGCAGAAGGAAGCCCTGAGGATCCAGTTCGAGCTCGCGGCAAAGTGGGACCTCCCCGTCAACATCCACCTCCGCGACGCCACGGAAGATTTCGTGCAGATTGTCAAGGACTGCGCACATCTGCACCTCAGGGGCAACATGCATGCTTATTCCGGCAGCCTGGAAACCTTCCGCGAAATCTGCCGTTACGGCGACTGGAGCATAGGGGTGGGAGGCGTGGTCACCTTCAAGAATGCCCGGCTCCCCGAGGTGGTCGCGCTCATCCCGCTGGACAGGATACTGCTGGAGACAGACGCCCCTTACATGGCCCCCGCACCCCTCAGGGGGACATGCAACGAGCCGGCCAACATCCCGATAATCGCGGAAAAGATTGCCGCGGTGAAAGGCATCCCCGCAAGCATGGTGGAAGAAACTACAACCGACAACGCCATCAGACTGTTCAACCTATGAAGAATCCCTTCGACAAATCGAAAATCCTCCTCATCTACACGGGAGGCACAATCGGGATGAAAGAAGACCCGAAGACCCTGGCCCTCACCCCCTTCGACTTCAGCCAGATACTCCAGGAAGTGCCCGAGCTGAGGAAATTCTCGTCACGGATCGACTCCCATACCTTCGATCCGCTGATAGACTCCTCGGACGTGGAGCCGGCGATGTGGGTGGAACTCGCGGGGCTCATCTCCCGCAAATACGACGACTACGACGGATTCATCGTGCTCCACGGCACGGACACCATGGCATACAGCGCATCCGCCCTGAGCTTCATGCTGGACCACCTGCGGAAGCCCGTCATCTTCACGGGCAGCCAGCTTCCAATCGGGTCGCTCAGGACCGACGGCAGGGAGAATCTGGTGTCGGCCGTGGAAATAGCGGCGGCAAAGAACATGCGCGGAGAGGCCCTGGTACCCGAAGTGAGCATCTACTTCAACTCGCAGCTCATCCGGGGCAACCGCGCCACCAAGGTGAACAGCACTTCCTTCGACGCTTTCCGTTCTCCGAACTATCCCTCCCTCGCCGAAGCCGGAATCAGCATACGCTACCACGACATGGCGATACATCACCCTTCGCACCAGGAAAGGGGCCTTCGCATACACACCACCCTCGACACCCGTGTCGCAATACTCAAGATACACCCGGGCATAACCGAGCAGGTGGCCCGCAACGTACTCCTCGGAGCCGGCATAAGGGCCATCATAATAGAGACTTACGGCTCCGGGAACGCCATCTCCAAACCTTGGTTCACCAGCATAGTCAGGGAGTCCGCCCGGTCCGGCCGGATCATCCTGAACGTCACCCAGTGCCTGGCCGGCGAGGTGAACATGGACATCTACGCGACAGGGAAAGCCCTCAAGGAAGCCGGCGTCATTTCGGGATATGACATGACCACGGAAGGGGCCCTCGGAAAATTATTCTTTTTGATGGGCGAATATTCGGACAATGAGAAAGTTAAGCAATTATTGGAAAAGAATCTGAAGGGCGAAATATCAAAATAATAATTGCCGAATGATTTTTTTTTGCTAAATTGCAACGATTTTAAACAAACTGGTAAACCATAGAAATTACAATCAACAATAATTCAACTAATCAAATCACCAAAAAAACAGTTATGAAAAAGTTTTTCATGATTCTGGCAGCAATGGCTCTTATGACATTCACTGCTAACATTGCATCCGCTCAGGACGCTGCAGCTCCCGCCGCGGAAGAAGCAACAGAACAAGTGGCAGAAGCAGCTCCCGTGGCAGCCGACGCTCCCGCGGAAGTTCCCCTCACCCAGGCCATCAAGACCAAGTTCATCGAGGGCGGCGCAGGCTTCATGTCCCTTATCGTCCTCTGCCTTATCATCGGTCTTGCTTTCGCCATCGAGAGGATACTTTACCTTTCATTCTCGAAGACCAATACCAAGGCTCTCCTCGCAAAGGTCGAGAAGGCTCTTGACGAGGGTGGGATCGAAGCAGCAAAAGACGTTTGCCGCAACACCCGCGGTCCTGTTGCCAGCATCTTCTATCAGGGTCTGATGCACTACGACCAGGGCATCGACACCGTGGAGAAGACAATTGTTTCCTATGGTTCAGTACAGTCCAGCCTCATGGAGAACGGCCTCAGCTGGATCGCCCTCTTCATCGCCATCGCCCCGTCGTTGGGATTCCTCGGAACCGTTATCGGTATGGTCCAGGCTTTCGATGACATCCAGAAGGCAGGTGACATTTCCCCGAACGTCGTCGCCGGCGGTATGAAGGTCGCCCTTATCACCACCGTCGCCGGTCTTATCGTCGCCATGATCCTCCAGGTGTTCTACAACTACATCCTTTCCAGGATCGACGCCCTCACCATCGACATGGAGGACGGCACCATCAACATGGTCGACATGCTCACCAAATACGAAGAAAAGAAAAAGTAATCTCCAATAAGGAATTATCATAATGAAGAGTAATTTCAACAAGATATTCACCTGGCTGATGATAATTCTGACTGTCATCGGAGTGGCGATTGTCGTTTGGGGCTTCACAGGAGGCTGGCAGACAAACAACGCTCTGGCGTCGGATTCTATCCTCAACTTCGCATACATCATGGTCGGGATCGCCATCCTCGCCATCCTTGTCGGAGTTGTGATAGGCGGCATAAACGATCCCAAGAGCCTCGTCAGGCTCGGAATCTCGCTCGTCGCTATCGCTGCCATTTGTTTCGTGGTGTACCTCATCGCACCCGGAACCCCGGCTCAGGGCCTCACCTCCATGGACCAGCCCGCCGCCGGGACGCTCAAACTGACGGATACCGTCCTTTATCTTGCGTACCTCCTCGCCATCGTGGCCGTGCTGGCCATCATCGTAGGCGAAGTCCGCATGGCTATCACAAACAAGAGAGGCTAACAATATTATGGCTAAAAGATCAGTACCAGGACTCAACACGTCATCAACGGCCGACATCGCATTCCTGCTTCTGTGCTACTTCCTTATGACGACAACCATGGGGTCGCAGACAGGTCTGAGCCGTCGTCTGCCTCCAATGCCCGACGAAAATCAGAAGGCACAGGACCAGAAAGTTAATCGCCGCAATATCATCATTGTCAAGATTAACTCAGCCGACCGTCTGCTCGCTGGTAGTGAACCCATAGACGTCAGCCAGCTCAAAGACAAGATCAAGGTTTTCCTTACCAATCCCACCAATGATCCGAACCTCCCCGAACTCGAGATGAAAGAGATCGAGGGCCTGGGCCAGCGCAAGGTCTCCAGGGGCGTAATCTCCCTGCAGAACGACCGCGGTACCAGCTATCAGGCCTACATCGCTGTCCAGAACGAGCTTGTCAAAGCCGTCAACGAACTTCGCGACGAAGCCTCGATGGCAGAATTCGGCAAGGTTTTCATTGCGCTCAACGACGACCAGCAGAGTATCATCAAGGACCTTGTGCCCCAGCAGATATCCGAAGCTGAGCCGAAGAACATCGGTAACAAATAAGAGATAGGAGATATAATTATGTCAATGTTCAAGAAAGAAGGGAAGAAAGAAGTTCCCGGAATAGGATCGAGCTCCGATATAGTTTTCATGCTCCTGTTCTTCTTCATGGTCACCACCCAGATGCGCGAAACCGAGAACAAGGTAACGGTCAAGATCCCCCAGGCTTCCGAGAGCGTAAAGCTCGAGCGCAAGGACCTTGCCTCCTACATCAATGTAGGTACGCCTATCCGCAGTCTTCAGGCGCAGTATGGTAACGAAACCCGTATCCAGCTCAACGACTCATTCAAGACAACAAAGGACATCCGCGACTTCGTTGCCGCAGAGCGTGAAAGCATGAGCGAGGCAGACAGGGCATTCATGACCGTCTGCATCAGGGCCGACGAGAACACCCGCATGGGTATCATCACCGACATCAAGCAGGAGTTGCGGCGTTGCTCCGCACTCAAAAT
>CAJOQW010000075.1 GCA_905236955.1 uncultured Bacteroidales bacterium | reverse complement strand
GACCTATGGGAACGCCTTGCCGACGAGGGCATCCACGTGGACCTGGGCTCCGACCAGACCTCGCTGCATAATCCTTGGGCCGGCGGCTATTATCCAGTGGGCTATTCCTTCGAAGAAAGCAAGCGCATGATGGCGGAGGAGCCGGAGAGGTTCAAGCAGGCCGTCTTCGCCTCGCTCCGCAGGCATGTGGCGGCAATCAACCGCCTCGCTGCCGAAGGGATGTATTTCTTCGACTACGGCAATGCCTTCCTGCTGGAAAGTTCCCGCGCCGGAGCGGACATCCTGAAGGAGGACGGCTCCTTCCGTTATCCGTCCTACGTACAGGACATAATGGGCCCGATGTATTTCGATTACGGCTTCGGCCCGTTCCGCTGGGTGTGCATGAGCGAGGATCCGGAAGACCTGGCCCTGACCGACCGTCTCGCCATGGAGATCCTGGAGGAAGAGTCCCTCAGCGCCCCCGATGAGATCAAGGGGCAGATGCAGGACAATATAAAGTGGATCGACGAGGCCGGCAGGAACAAGTTGGTGGTGGGTTCGCAGGCCCGCATACTCTATGCCGACTGCGAAGGGCGCACGAAGATAGCCCTGGCTTTCAACGAGGCCATCCGTGACGGCCGCCTGAAGGCGCCGGTCGTGCTTGGCCGCGACCATCACGATGTGTCCGGCACCGACTCCCCGTTCCGCGAGACATCGAACATATACGACGGCAGCCGGTTCACTGCGGACATGGCCGTGCAGAACGTCATAGGCGACTCCTTCCGCGGCGCGACCTGGGTGAGTATCCATAACGGCGGCGGCGTAGGCTGGGGCGAAGTCGTCAACGGCGGATTCGGCATGGTCGTCGACGGGTCGGAAGAGTCAGCACGCCATATCCGGCAGATGCTCTTCTGGGACGTCAACAATGGCATAGCCCGTCGCAGCTGGGCCCGCAACGAAGGGGCCATGCATGCCGCAAAAAGGGAAATGGAGCGTACCCCCGGACTCTGTTTGACAATGCCCCACAGCGTTGAGGATGCAATAATCAAAGAAACACTGGAATAATGTACAGCATAGATTTCGGACACCTGTCCCTGGACAGGATCAAGGAGATAATTGACAGGCATGAAAAGATAGAACTCTCCCGCGAGGCGACGGACGCCATCGCAGCCTGCCGCAAGTACCTGGACGAGAAGATGAAGGATATAGGCCGGCCGATCTACGGGGTGACCACCGGTTTCGGCAGCCTTTACAACGTGACCATCCCCGAAAACGAGCTCTCACAGCTCCAGCACAACCTGGTGATGTCGCACGCCTGCGGCACCGGTGAGACTGTCCGTCCCGAGATAGTGAAGCTGATGCTCCTGCTCAAGGTCAAGAACCTGTCGTATGGTCACTCCGGAGCCCAACCCGTCACCGTACAGAGGCTTGTCGACATGTTCAACAACGACATCCTGCCGGTGGTTTACACGCAGGGGTCGCTCGGGGCATCCGGCGACCTCGTCCCCCTCGCGCACCTGTGCCTGCCGCTCATAGGCCTGGGGGATGTCCTCTACAACGGGGAAGTGCGTCCCGCCGCGGAGGTATGGCAGGAACTGGGCTGGGAGCCCATAACCCTACAGAGCAAGGAGGGACTCGCCCTGCTGAACGGAACCCAGTTCATGAGCGCCCATGCGGTGTACTGCCTCATCAAGAGCTACCGCCTGAGCAAGTGGGCCGACATCATCGGAGCCCTCTCCCTCGATGCCTTCGACGGCCGTATCGAGGCTTTCCTGCCCCTTACCCACAAGCTCCGCACCCACGAGGGCCAGCTCGAAACGGCCGAACGCTTCCTCTACCTGCTGGAAGGCAGCGAACTCATCCGCCGCCCCAAGGAACACGTGCAGGACCCGTATTCCTTCCGCTGCATCCCCCAGGTGCACGGTGCCGTGAAAGACAATATCAGATACGTACGCACGGTCATCGAGAACGAGATAAACTCGGTCACCGACAATCCCAACGTCTTCCCTGAAGAAGACATGATAATATCGGCCGGGAACTTCCACGGCGAACCCATAGCCATCCCGATGGATACTTTGGCGATAGCCCTCAGCGAACTTGCCAATATTTCGGAACGCCGTATCTATCAGTTGATTGCCGGAGTGCGTGGGCTTCCCAAGTTCCTGGTGGCCAACCCTGGCCTGAATTCGGGATTCATGATTCCGCAATATACAGCCGCCTCCATAGTCAGCCAGGACAAGATGTACTGCTGGCCGGCATCGGCCGATTCCATCCCCTCGTCACAGGGCCAGGAAGACCATGTGAGCATGGGAGCCAACTCCGGCACCAAACTCGTAAAGGTGGCCGACAACTGCGAGACGGTGCTGGGCATAGAACTCATGAACGCCGTGCAGGCCCTCGATTTCAGACGTCCCGCCAGGAGTTCCCCGAAACTGGAGGAAATCGTCTCCGACTACCGCAAGGTGGTGCCGTTCCTGGACAATGACGCCTATCTGAGCCCGCTTATCCGGAAGTCTGTCGAATTCATCCGCAGGGAACGGTATTTTTAGCGTCTTTTTGCTATATTTGGGATTGACAATCCCAAGATAGCATCATGACCAGACGAATCCTCCTATCAGTTTTCCTGTCCGCCGTCTGCGCCATTGTGTACGCCCAGCGGACAGATGCCACCTTATTCTATCTTTCCGGCGAAACAACCTCCGCAGATTTTTCCGCAGGCCCGGCGAATCCCAATTTCCTCGAAAGGGTGAGCGTCGTGGAAGACGGTTCCGTGGGCAAGGCGATCCGCGCCCATTACAGGAACACATATGCTTATCTCGCTCCCGGGAACATCTATTCCGAGAGGGGCACGATAGCGTTCAACTGGCGTTCCGGAGAGGAAATGACCGAAACCGAATTCCCTCTGTGGCGGGTGTCCTTCGCCGACCACAGCAGCTGGGACATGGTATGGCTGAGGATAGACTGGAACGGACACGGCTACGACGCTTTCGTGACCGACAACAACCTGGTGAGGGTGCGCGTCAGCACATCCGCCCCTGCGCCGGCTCCGGACGAATGGATCCATATAGCCTTCAGTTGGGATGAGGAGAGGGGAGTCAGGCTTTATCTGAACGGGGAGAAGATAGCCCAGCGCGACACGGCCGTATGCCTGAATACAGGGCTCGACCAGTTCGGACCGCACTCCCGCATCATTTCGCCATATCAAGTGCAGAGCGCATATATCGTTCAGAGGGGCGGCGACATAGACGAGGTGCGGATCTACGACCATCAGCTGTCCGACGCCGAGGTCGCCCGTGTGGCCGCACATGATTACACCCCGATACCGGCGGACTGCGGGGCCTTCCACGAGGCAGGCTGGAACCGTTTCCTCGGCTTCGACAAGGCCATGCCCCCATATCTCGAGAATGCCGAGACTGCCGTGCGCAAGATAGAGATAACCGACGCCTACGATTACAAGCGCTGGTACTGGAAGGCGAACGACGGCCTGCGCGAAACCACGTGGCCCGGAGTTTACAACCGCTCCCGCATCGAGGGCCGGAGCGATTACTTCCAGCTCCCCGACTGGGACTGCTACTCTTTCTCGGGCACCGACGTGCGTTTCGTTATTCCCGAGGAATGGAACTATCTGGAAATCACCGGCGGAGCCTTCGGCAAGATGACGGCTCCGGGATTCTCTGCCTCCAAAGCCGAAGGAACCCAGAAGACCTTCCACAAGACAGCTTCCGTTAATGCCCCGACCGAAATCACCTTCACCAATGTGGTGCAGGAAACTCCCATTCAGGAATTCAATGCTTTCAAGGTGGTCGGCGGCACGGCTCCCGAAGGACTCCTCACCCTGAGCTACGGCCTCCAGGATTTCAATGATTTCCAGAATCCGATGCTTACCGATATTGCCGGTTATATCGACGGCCGTTTCCGTGCGGGCGAGAGGGCCAAGGTCCTGGCCAGTACCTGGAACTCCACTCGTGATGCGCCGCTGTCCAAAATGGAAGGAGGTTCTCCCGTGGCCCATATAATAATCCCTTCGGACTGCAAGGAACTCAACCTGAATGTGCCCCTCGTGCCAGCCGAGGTCGGGGCGACCGCAAGCGAATTCGGCCGTAACAGCACCTGGAACACCCGGAGGGACAATGCTTCCTGGAGGATGCTCCACGTGGGCCTGGACGGTATCAAGATAAGCCTTCCCTCCATAGACGCCGCGCCGGTGAAGGACGGCCTGATACCCATGAACATCGCCGTCATGGATCCGCTGGATCCCCTGCGTTATATGATGGATTTCTCTTTCAGCATGAAACCGGGAGATGCCCGTACGCTGTGGCTCGACCTCCGGGACCGCATACTTCCCGAGGATAAGCCCTTGTATATCCGAATCAGTTCCGGTTCCCGCGATTTCTCGGCAGATAAGTTGCAGGGTGCCCGTATCGATTTGATATTCAAGGATTTCGATCTCGCCAAGGAAGAGCATGTGACAGACCGCTTCAACCAGGTGCGCGACAATTACGGCACCCTGGCCGAGGAGGCCACCGCCAGCCGCAGGTTCCTCAAGTTCCGCCGTTTCGAAAACGACCTGACCGACCTCCTCAAGGTGGAACCTGCCCACCCGCTTGGGCTCCGTTACCGCGAACAATATTATCCCGCCACCACCATGATCCCGTACGAGGAACCCCAGGCTCCTGCCGGTGTTCCCGAATGGGCCTTCCTGCAGCTCAGGCATATCGACCGCTGGAAGTATCTCGCGCAATGGTATCTGGACAACCGCCAGGCCCCCAACGGGGAATTCGGCGGAGGCCTCTCCGACGACTCTTCCTTCACCGACATATATGTGGCGCTGGTAGAGATGGATATCATGGCGGAAAGGAGCCGTGACGCGGTCCTGCGCTCGCTTCAGGCAATCTACGACAACGGCATGCTCACAAACGGCGTGAGCACGATTCAGACCGACGGCCTGCACACCTTCGAGGAAGGGGAGAACACCACGTGCCAGGCTGCGATAGTGGCACCGGACGACCCGCTGGTGAAAGAGCGGCTGCTCCGTTCCGCCCGTGGCGTACGCGAGACCTATCTGGGCGTCAACGGCAAGGGCCACCTGCATCTTCGCGGCGATTACATGGGAGCCCACAAGGTCGCAACCGG
>CAJOQW010000074.1 GCA_905236955.1 uncultured Bacteroidales bacterium | reverse complement strand
GGCAGGAGTTGAACCGGCGACACATGGATTTTCAGTCCATTGCTCTACCACCTGAGCTACAGCACCATTTGGGACTGCAAATATAGATAATTTTCCCAAACTCGCAAAGTTTTATTTGATTATTTTTTATCTTGCATTTTAGCACGGGATTTGCTATTATTGCATGATGTTTATGAAAACCTATTAATTCTTAATACGTATTAAAATGAAAAAGTACATTTCAATTTTCATGTGCGGGCTCATCCTCTTCTCAGTGGCAGGATGTTCCTCTATGAACCAGGCCCAGAAGGGAGGTCTTATAGGCAGTGGCGCCGGTGCAGCCATCGGAGCTGCAATCGGCGGCCTCATCGGTAAGGATGCAAAGGGCACAGCCATCGGAGCAACCATCGGAACTGCCATCGGCGGCACGGCAGGTGTCCTCATCGGCAACAAGATGGACAAGAAGGCCGAAGAACTGGCCAAACTCGAGAACACCAAGGTTGACACCACCCTCGACGCCAACGGCCTCAAGGCCATCAGGGTCACCTTCGACAGCGGTATCCTTTTCGACACCAACAAGTCCGAACTCAAGGCTCCCGCGAAGAAGTCCCTCGCCGAATTCGCAAAGACCATGTCCGACATGGTCGAGACCGACATCACCATCTGGGGCCACACCGACAACACCGGTTCCGACGAAGTCAACGAAAGGCTTTCACTCCAGAGGGCCCAGTCCGTCGAAAAATATCTCGAGGGCCTCGGAATCGCTTCCAGCCGCATGACTACCGAAGGCAAGTCCTACAGCATGCCCGTCGCATCCAATGACACCAAGGAAGGCCGTCAGCTGAACCGCCGTGTCGAGGTGTACATCACCGCCAACGAGGAGATGATCAGGGAAGCCCAGACCGGCACCCTCCAGTAGTATTCATTGGACACCAGACAATATATCAAGGTCATACTCCCACTCCGCCTGGAGTGGGAGCCTTGTTATTATCTGCCCGGAGCCGGAACTTTCGTAAGGACCGGCGACCGGATAAAGGTTTTATTTGCCCGCAAATGGTATATCGGGGTCGTCGCACAGACGGGCGTCACTCCTGGGATAGACCCTTCCAAGATAGCGCCCGCAGGGGAGCTGGACACCGGTCTTTCACCGGTATCATCCCGCGAACTTGAGTTCTGGCGCTTCCTTTCATCTTATTACCTATGCACTTTGGGGGAAGTGTACAAGGCAGCCTATCCCCTTCCCCGCCTCGCATCGGAAGAGGTGCAGCTGCGAGCCGCAAAACGCAGGGAGCTCCTGCTCGAGAAAGAAATCGCCCTTTGGCAGAACCGCATAAGCAAGCTCGAGTCCCGGCTCGAGGCTAAACTAAGCGCCCTCAATAGCCGTCACAGCGAAAGTGTCAGGTCCAGGCTTTGCGCAGAAAGGGACAAGGTCGCGGACGAACTGGCCTTGGCGAGGGCCCGTCTCGCATCGCTCGGCAGCAATATCTTCAGTAGCCAAGCCCAATATGGAACCATACTTCAGGCGAATACCCCTGACAGCTTGATTACCAATGCGTTGAAAATCAACAAACCCGTACTATTCAAATCCACGGAGAGGACAGGGACTTACCTCAGCCTCATTCGGGAATACCTCAAGAGAGGGAAGAATGCCATGCTGCTGGTTCCCGAAATCAGTCTGGCCGAGTCGCTTCGCAAGGAACTTGAAGAGGCTTTCGGGGAGATGCTCCTGGTACATCACTCAGGAGCGAGCGCCGTCCGCCGCAGGAAGATTTCCGACCATGTCCGCAGCGGGGAGCCCTATGTCGTCCTGGGCACGCGCTCGAGCATCTTCCTTCCATTCTGCGACCTTGGGATTGTCATAGTCGACGGGGAACAATCTGCATTCTACAAACAATCAGAATGCGCCCCGCGTTACAACGCGCGCGACGCCGCGATAGTCCTTGCGGGAATCCACGGCGCAGGAATCCTGCTCGGATCTTCCTCCCCTTCCCTGGAGTCCCTCCTGAACGCCCGTACCGGCCGCTACACAATGGTGGACAAGACAGTTGACGGAGTCCGCCAGGGAACAGCAGTCACTGTCGATACCGGCGTTGAAAGGAAAAAGAACGGCATGCTCGGGTGCATCTCGAAAAAGTTGTATAAGTCGATTGCAGACTGCCTGCAGGCTGATACCGGAAACAAGGTTGCCATTATCCGCGGATTTGAGAAGGAAGAAGAAGCCACCGCTCAGTTGGATGCCCTCTTCAAAGAGCGGAAGGACTGTTTCCATATCTTTAGCATTCCTGAAGCACAACGCTGCGATCTATCAGATTATCAACTTATTGCCATACTAAGTGCAGACGCCCTGTTCAAGGCAGAGGACTTCCGTAGCGACGAGCGGGCATTCCAATTCCTCGACAAGCTGCGCGGCGAGTGCGGGTATGTGATGATTCAGACTTCAGGATCCGGCCATCAGGTATTCTCGATGAAAAGCGCTGAGCCTCTCCTGGAAGAGCGGCGCCGGTTTGCCCTTCCGCCTTACACCCGCATCGTCGATGTGATCCTGCCTGCACGAGGAGACGCTTCGGTAATCGGAGCAGAACTTTCAAGCAAACTCAGAGAGGACGGCTTCAATGCCAGCGACACCATTCCCCGTGCGGACGGCAAATCAGTCCTCCGGGTAGTCTTCAAGCGCGAAAAGGATCTGAACGCGAAGAAAATAGCCCTTTCTGCCGCCATTAAGGCGTTCAGTACGGGGCACAAGGTCCAGGGCAATATCATCCTGGACGTCGATCCCCTCTGACTACCTGTCACAATCCTTCAGGCTTGTTCCAGTTGAATTTGGTTACCTCCTCCGATAAGGCCGGACGATGGAAATAGAGAAGCCCCGCGGCGAAAAACTGGAAACTGCCAACCATGAGAAAAATATCGCCGGCACAATGGAAACAGAGTGCGAATGAAAGCAGGGTGTACACCCACTTTGGCGCAAGCGATCCCTCAAGCGCAAGCAAGGCATTGAGCAGCACGAGCGGCATGAGCACCGGCTTGGTAATCCGCTCCATAAGCCCGATTCCGGCATAGTTGCCGACCAGGTTGAAAGTCTACTTCTTAGTATTCATTTGATCCTTATGGGTTGGTCGTCATACAGGACGAAACGCTTAGCCTTGCGTATCCACTTCTGTTCCCCCTCCTTCACATGCTCCTCCACTATATCGAATGTAATGTTCCCCTTTAGATATTCAGTTATAACCGGGTCTGCCACACGGCTATAAATGGATTCCAAAATATGGAATTCGGAATAATGCTCCAGCATCCACCGCATCAAGCGGACTGTATGTAAAAGGGAATGGTACCGGGCCCCGGGAAGCAGTATGAACTGTATCCCATGACAGAGGGAACCTTCATAGATACCCTCGACGGGAAGATAATCCAGCGGGCGCGCCAGCAGTCCTTCGGGAAGGGGAAGACCGGTGACGTCCTTTTTGAGAAACGGGGCGCCTATGACCTCGTATGGCCGCTTCGTACCTATGCCAGGACTGATATTCGTGTCGTTCCACAGACTTCCGCCCGAATAGAAATAAGGCGTGAAGACCCCGGGGAAATCATGCGCGGGAGGAATGGTCCACGGCATGAGTATGCGTGCGGTATCGGCGATTTCCGCCGAAACCACATGCAGGGCGAAACGCGCGCCGATCTCTGCTGAATAGAGGTAGCAGAGTTCACCGAGGGTAAGGCCGTGCCGGTGCGCAACAGAAGGGGTCCACTGGTCGGTCATTCCGGCAGGCATTGTGCCTTCGACTTCCCTTCCGGCGGGATTCGGATGGTCCACCACATAAAGCGCCGGGGCATTTTCAAGGCTGTTCATGGCGTTCATGAGCCGCAGCACATCCACGGTATATGGAAAATAGCGGGAGCCGACGTCCTGGATTTCAACCACAACGGCATCCAGCCCTGTGATATCTTCAAGATCGAAAGGTATGTGCCCGTCTTCCGGCAAGAAAGTATGTGCAAGGTTGCCCCTTTCGGCAAAATGCTCGTAAAGATACTTGCCGGTGACAGCATCCCAGCAGGACGGTGTGCAGAAAACCCCTACCTTGCCTTCGGTGAGGGCTTTGTCCAGCTGATCCTGGAGCGGGGTGGTCCTGAACGAAAACATCAGCCTATAATGCTTTTGGCCAAGGAGACGACTTCTTCCCCCAAGGCTTCCGCCCTTTCAGCGGTAGGGGCTTCGGAATACACGCGGATGATGGGTTCGGTATTGGACCGCCTCAGATGCACCCACTCCCTTTTTTCTTCGAAATCGACCTTCACGCCGTCGAACGTAGAGACCTTCCCGGAGGCGAAACGCTCCTTCATCGAATCCAGGATCTTGTCTATCAAAGCCTTGTCGCTGAGATCGATACGGTTCTTGGCAATGTGATACTGCGGAAGGGTCTTCTTGTATTCACCCGCCTTCATTCCCTTGTGGGCCAGATTGCTCAGGAAGAGTGCCACGCCGACCATGGCGTCGCGCCCGTAATGGCTTGCCGGATAAATCACTCCCCCGTTGCCTTCTCCTCCTATCAGGGCGCCGACCTCATGCATTTTGGTGGTCACGTTGACTTCTCCGACGGCAGCGGCATGATAAGTTCCGCCGTGGGCCTCGGTGACGTCGCGCAAGGCCCTGCTGCTTGAAAGGTTCGAAACAGTCGCGAGGTTCCTCCCGCCTTCCTTTTCGGCGAGGCCCAGGAGGTAATCGGCAACACTCACGAGCGTGTATTCCTCGACGAAAGGTTTGCCGTCCTCGCAGATGAAAGCAAGGCGGTCGACATCGGGATCGACGCTGATGCCGAGGTCCGCCCCTTCACGGACAACAGTATCGCTGAGGGCTGTAAGATTGGCCGGCAGGGGCTCGGGATTGTGGGCAAAGTCCCCGGTAGGCTCGCAATTGAGCCTGATGCACTCCACTCCGAGGCGGGCAAGGAGCCTGGGCATTATTATGCCACCCACGCTGTTGACAGCATCCAGCACGACTTTGAAATGCGCCGCCCTGATGGCCGGCACATCGACGGCCTTCAGGTCAAGGACGGAATCGATATGTTCGTCGGTGAAATCATGTTCCTCGATATGTCCCAGGTCATCTACTGCGGCAAAATCGAATTCGCCGGCTTCGGCGCAGTCAAGGATTGCCTGCCCCTGCTCCGCGGAGAGGAATTCCCCGTGCTCGTTCAGGAGCTTCAATGCATTCCACTGGCGCGGATTGTGGGAAGCCGTAAGGATTATGCCCCCGTCCGCATTCGAAAAGGTAACCGCGAGTTCGGTAGTGGGCGTGGATGCGAAACCGCACTTTACCACGTCAACGCCACAGGCGACCAGGGTGCCGCATACCAGCTGCTCCACCATCTGTCCGCTCAAACGGGCGTCACGTCCTACCACAACTTTATATTTCGCCCCGAACGGCCGTTTGCGTTCACGCATTTTCGCGCAATAGGCATATGTAAACTTGACGATATCTACCGGGGTAAGACCTTCGCCGGCCGCACCTCCAATGGTGCCCCTGATGCCGGAAATGGATTTGATCAATGTCATATCGCAAAGTTACAAAATAAGGCATAAAAAATTTGCGAGTTGAATAAAAATCTCTATCTTTGCATTCCAAATCGCTAACTGGTGGGTTCGTATAACGGTCAGTACTCGAGATTCTCAATCTCGCAATAGGAGTTCGATTCTCCTACCCACTACAAGCCCGGAGTCTCCTCCGGGTTTTTCTTTATAAAAACGCATAAAACCGTTGCAGGAATGCAAAAATTGAGTATCTTTGCACGCTTTTTCAAAAATCTCTAGAGAATGAAAAAAGGAATACATCCCGAATCCTACCGTCTTGTAGCTTTCAAGGATATGTCAAACGATGATGTGTTCATCACCCGCAGCTGCGCCACCACCAAGGAAACGCTCGAGGTCGACGGTGTTGAATACCCTCTCGTAAAGGTCGAGATCTCCAATACATCTCACCCGTTCTACACCGGCAAGGTCAAGATCCTTGACACCGCCGGTCGTGTTGATATGTTCTACCAGCGTTACAAGAACAGAAAGAAATAATCCCTCTTTCTTCAAGATAGGTAAAAGCCTGCAACAAGGTTGCGGGCTTTTTTGTATATTTGCGACTATGAAAACAGGTAAGAAAATTCTGCTCTGGACCATTCTCATCCTGGTCCTGGCGCTGGGTGCATTCTGCTACATCCACTTCTTTTTCAAATGGGGGGATGGAGTCAAGGCCGGAAACCTCAATCAGCTGGTCTACAAGGGCTGGATTTGGAAAACCTATGAAGGACGTATAATAATGTCCGGCTTCAGGAACGAAAAGAGCGGCAAGAGCGCAGGTCTGCAGAGCAACGAATTCTCCTTCTCGGTAGACAAGGACGCCATAGGCTACAGGGCCAACGGATCCGTGTATTCCGTCGCCGACTCCCTCATGAAATGCAGCGGCAAGAACGTACAGGTGCGCTATAAGGAATACCGCGGCGCACTGCCATGGAGGGGAATGCAGCCCTATATCGTATATGAGATCCTTTCCGTATCCGAGCCATCACCCACCACGGCTATCCCCGTAGAAAGCGAGTAAGCCATGAAAAGGATACTTTCAACTGCGGCAGCGTTGCTGTCGCTTTGCATTTCTGCCCGGTCGCAAGATGTGCTGGCTGTCTCCCCCGAGGGCAACCCCGAAGGTAAAGTCCTGACTATGCGCGACGCCGTACGCAACAGCAAGGTTTATCCTTCGTTAAAGCCCTTTTTCTGGACCGGCGGCCACGAACTCTCGGATAAGCCGGCAGAGAGTGCCGCCAGATCCTGGAAACTGCCTCAAAGCACCGAAGACGGCATCGTATTCGGAGAAACCTTCTCCCGTAACGAGTTCGGCATCAATGATGGTGTATTCCCCTCCAATTCAGGGGCCCTCCTCGCAGTAATCAAGAAAGACGAAAGGGACGTCACCAAGTTCCCCCTCCTCGACATCTCCACGCGCACGGGATCGCTCAAGGACATACGCTATCCCATGAACGGGATGGCTTCCGAAAGGCTTACGCTGTGCATCTGCGACACCCTTGGAAACATCATGGGTTCGATAGTTCCTTCGGAATTCTCCGAAGAAAGATATCTTACCGGCATCACATGGAGCCCCGACGACCGCTATATCTTCATCCAGGTACTCGACCGCAGCCAGCACCACATGGTGCTGAACATGTACCGGGCCTGCGACTGCGCCTTCGTGCGGACTATCCTCAACGAGGACAACGATGCATGGGTGGAGCCTCTGGACCCCCTCTACTTCATGGAGGGATACTACACTTTCCTTTACCGCACCGACAACCGCAGCGGTTACCGCAGCCTCTATCTTTGCGACACCTTGGGAAACATACGCCCCCTGCCGCATGCAACCGCAGACGTGGCTTACCAGGGCAACGACGGGGAGTATGTCTACTATACCTCTGCCGAGGTCTCCCCCGTCGAAAACCACCTTTTCCGCATGCGAATCCGCAATGCCGGCAACGTGGCCAAAGCCCGCTTCCACAAGCCCCAGAGGCTCACCTACGAACCTGGCTGGCACCAAGTGTCGATGAGTCCCGACTTCACGGAATTCCTCGACAGATGGAGCAGCTGGAATGTTCCGGGCAAGCTCGCAAGACGCTCGGTGGACTTGAAAACAACGGAGATGCTGTCCGAGTCGCCCGATCCCCTGGAAGGTTTCATTCAATGCGAAATGGAGTATGGTACGGTTCCTTCGGCAGACGGGAAGTTCGAGAATTACTACCGCCTGTACAAGCCCGCCGGCTTCGATCCCTCCAAGAAATACCCGCTGGTCGTCTATGTATATGGAGGGCCTCATTCCCAGATGGTTACGAATACATGGCGAGGCGGCATCAGGATGTGGGAGATGCTCATGGCCCAAAAGGGCTATGTAGTATATGTCCAGGACAACCGCGGCACCCAGAATCGCGGGGCGGCATTCGAGAAGGCGATAAACCGCCGTTGCGGCCAGGTCGAAATGGCAGACCAGATGGTGGGCATACGCACTCTCATGGAGCAGCCCTGGATAGATTCCGAACGTGTCGGCGTCCATGGCTGGAGCTATGGCGGATTCATGACCATCTCGCTTATGACCACTTACCCCGAAGTATTCAAGGCCGGAGTGGCAGGCGGTCCTGTGATCGACTGGAAATGGTACGAGGTGATGTACGGCGAGCGCTATATGGACAATCCCGAAACCAATCCAGAAGGGTTCGAAGAGACTTCCCTGCTGAACCGCACTTCTTCCCTGAAGGGGAAACTCCTTATCTGCCAGGGAGCCATGGACAATACCGTGGTTTGGGAACACAGCCTGAGCTTCGTGCAGAAATGTATCGAGGAGAATGTCCAGCTCGACTTTTTCCCCTATCCTCTCAGCGAGCACAATGTCTTCGGGGACTGGCGCATACACCTGATGGACAAGGTAACGGACTACTTCGACACCTGGCTATAGCATAACAATTTCAGGAGGCCCCGCGAAGGAGCCTCCTGAAAAAAAACATCCTGGCGCCGCCCGTCGGGAACTATCGCAGGAAGGATGCTAGCTGATAACTTCAAGTTCCTTTCCGACCTTGATGAATGCGGCGATCGCCTTGTCGAGATGTTCGCGGGTATGGGCTGCCGAGAGTTGCACCCTGATACGGTCTTTCCCCTTCGGAACCACCGGATATGTAAAGGATGTAACAAAGATGTTTTCCTTTGCCATGGCCGTGGCGAATTTGCCGGCCAGGATGGGGTCGTACAGCATGACAGCGACTATGGCGCTTTCGGTGGGATGGATATCGAACCCGGCGGCCACCATCTTGTCACGGAAGTAACTGACATTCTCCTGCTGGCGGTCGTGGAGTTCGTTACCCTCGCCAAGTATCTTGAAGAGCTCTATACCAGCAGCACAAAGCATGGGAGGCAGGGAGTTGCTGAAGAGATAGGGACGACTGCGCTGACGGAGCATGTCGATTATCTCCTTGCGGCCTGTGGTGAAGCCGCCGACAGCGCCGCCGAAGCTCTTTCCGAGTGTTCCGGTATGGATGTCGATACGCCCATAAAGGTTGAACTGCTCCGCGACACCGCGCCCGGTCGGTCCCACGACGCCGGCGGAATGGCTCTCATCCACCATGACGAGGGCGTCGTACTTTTCGGCCAGGTCGCAGATCTTGTCCATGGGAGCCACGTTCCCGTCCATGCTGAACACGCCGTCGGTGCAGATGATGCGGAACCTCTGGGCCTGGGCCTCCTTGAGGCAGCGCTCGAGGTCTTCCATGTCGGCGTTCGCATAGCGGTAACGCACCGCCTTGCAGAGCCTCACGCCATCGATTATGGACGCATGGTTCAGCGCGTCGCTTATGATGGCGTCGTCCTTCGTGAAAAGGGGCTCGAACACGCCGCCGTTGGCGTCGAAGCAGGCGGCGTAAAGGATAGTGTCCTCCGTATGGAAATATTCCGAAATGGCCTTTTCCAACTGTTCGTGGAGATCCTGCTTGCCGCAGATGAAGCGGACGCTGCTCATACCGAAGC
This sequence comes from uncultured Bacteroidales bacterium, assembly GCA_905236955.1. Classification (GTDB taxonomy): domain Bacteria; phylum Bacteroidota; class Bacteroidia; order Bacteroidales; family UBA932; genus Cryptobacteroides. The sequence continues at coordinate 4,367 of CAJOQW010000074.1, read as the reverse complement.
CCCTTTCATCCATAGCCTTCTTGGCAGCCGCGATGAGACGCGGATTGTCGGCGAGGCCAAGGTAATTGTTCGCGCAGAAATTCAGGGCCTTGCTCCCATCGGCAAGGGTGATTTCGGCCCCCTGTGGAGAGCATATGGTGCGTTCGTGCTTGTATAGACCTGCATCTTCGATGGCTTTCAACTCATCTTGAAGATATTTTTGAAACTTTGCATACATTGTGACAATTAGTTTTAGAATTGATACAAATTTAGTAAATTTGCTGTATAATTATAACACGATAATGAAAAACGTCTTGGTTATCGGCTCAACGGGACAGATTGGCTCCGAGCTGACTATGAAACTCCGAAAGAAATACCATCAGGGCACCGTCGTCGCCGGTTACATTCCCGGTGCCGAGCCCAAGGGCATCCTTTTGGAAAGCGGTCCTTCGGAGATTGTCAACGTAACAAACGCCAAGACGATAGCCGAAGTGGTCGACAAATACGACATCGACACCATCTATAACCTGGCGGCGCTGCTGTCCGCCACCGCAGAACGCAGGCCGCTGCTTGCATGGGACATCCAGATGAACGGTCTCATCAATGTCCTGGAAGTCTCAAGGGAAAAGCATTGCGCCGTCTTCACACCGAGTTCCATCGGTTCGTTCGGCCCCGACACCCCAAGGGACAACACCCCGCAGGATACCATCCAGCGGCCAACCAGCATGTATGGTGTAACCAAGGTGGCGACCGAACTCCTCTCTGACTATTATTTCCACAAATATGGCGTTGACACCCGATCCGTCCGCTTCCCCGGATTGATTTCCTATACGACCCTTCCGGGCGGCGGAACCACGGACTACGCAGTTGAAATATACTATGCGGCAGTCAAAGGCGAGGAATTCGTCTGTCCCATCGCCCGAGGCACCTACATGGACATGATGTACATGCCGGATGCCCTCAAGGCAGCCATCGAGATCATGGAGGCGGATCCCCGATATCTGCATCACCGCAATTCATTCAACATCGCCAGCATGAGCTTCGACCCGGAAGAGGTGTTCGCGGCCATCAAGGAAGTAATCCCGAATGCCCGGATGACCTACAAAGTGGATCCGGTCCGACAGGCGATAGCCGACTCCTGGCCTAACAAGATGGATGACACCTGCGCACGCAAGGAGTGGGGCTGGACTCCCACCTACAACCTCAAGACCATGACCAAGGACATGATAATCCACTTGCGCGAAAAGCTCGGATTGGAATGAACGAAGGAAAACGGCAGGCTACAATCGGGCTTTGGCGTAGTCTGCCGTTAGCTTGAATGTCTTGCGCCGTGAAGACGGAGCACTGTACATGACATCGGTCATGATCTGTTCGCATATCGAACGCAAACCCCTGGCGCCAAGCTTCTTCTCCAAAGCCGTATCAACGATGAGCTTGTAAACGCCCGGCTCTATCTCCAACTTGACACCATCCATCTCCAGAAGCTTCTCGTACTGCTTCATGATGGCGTTCTTCGGCTCGAGAAGGATGCGCTTCAGGGCGGCCCCGTCCAGTTCGTCCAGATAAGTCACGACGGGCAGACGTCCGACGATCTCGGGGATAAGACCGTATTTCTTAAGGTCCTGGGCTTCCACGTACTGAAGCAGGTTGTCCTTGTCGACCTTCTGCTTTTCCGCGGCCTCGAAACCGATCACCTGGGTGTTCAGGCGTTGCGCTATGTTCCTTTCTATCCCTTCGAAGGAACCGCCGCAGATGAACAAGATATTCTGGGTGTTGACCTGGATGAACTGCTGTTCGGGATGCTTGCGTCCCCCATAGGGCGGAACGTTGATTACCGACCCTTCCAGGAGCTTGAGCAGGGCCTGCTGCACCCCTTCCCCGGAGACATCCCTCGTTATCGACGGATTGTCGCTTTTGCGGGCTATCTTGTCTATCTCGTCTATGAAGACTATGCCGAGCTCAGCCTGCTTGGGGTCGTAGTCGGTTTCCTGGAGAAGGCGCGAGAGTATGCTTTCCACATCCTCGCCCACATATCCCGCCTGGGTGAGCACGGTCGCGTCCACAATGGTGAAGGGGACGTATAGCATCTTGGCTATTGTCTTGGCCAACAATGTCTTACCGGTACCAGTGGGACCGACAAGGAGTATATTGCTCTTCTCCAGCTCCACCCCGTCCGGGGTTTCGGAGAGGACATTGTTGAAGATACGCTTATAGTGGTTGTACACCGCCACCGAGAGTATCTTCTTCGCCCTGTCCTGCCCTATGACGTACTGGTCGAGATAAGCCTTGATCTCCTTTGGCTTGGGAACGTTGAGTGTCTGGTTATCTGCCATTTACGCTTCTCTTGCTGAGGATTCCGTCCACCATGCCATAATCGACGGCTTCGCTTGCGGTCATCCAATAATCCCTGTCGGCATCCTGGAACACCTTTTCGTACGGCTGTCCGGTATGCTCCGATATGATGTTGTATAGTTCGGTACGGTATTTTTCTATTTCCCGCGCCGCTATAAGAAGGTCGGAAGCCTGACCGTTGGCTCCCCCTAGGGGTTGGTGGATGAGCACACGGCTGTGAGGCAGGGCATGCCTTTTCCCCTTTGCCCCGGCACAAAGCAGCACGCTGCCCATCGAAGCGGCCATACCGGTACATATGGTGGCCACATCGGGTTCTATCAGCTGCATGGTGTCATATATCCCCAGTCCGGCCGAGACACTCCCCCCGGGAGTGTTGATATAGAGGGAGATGTCGCCGCCGTCGGTAGAGGCGAGATACAACAGCTGCGCCTGGATTATACTGGCCACCTCGTCGTCTATCTGCCCGCCGCCGAGAAAGATGATCCGGTCCATCATCAGGCGGCTGAAGACGTCCATGGCGGCCACGTTGAGCCGCCGTTCTTCAAGGATGGTGGGATTCAGATAATCACGGAAGCGTCCCAGGGTATTCTGGTTGACGCCCCGGGACACAGCGTATTTTTCGAAATCGGTCATGATTACTTGAGTTCGCGGAATTTCTCGGAGCCTATCCTCTTGGATGTCAAGGTGACCTCTTCCTTGAGTTTGGCGAGCACCTTGCGGTCTTCCACCTGCTCGACCAGGCGGTCGATCTGGGAACGGTCCTCGAGAACCTGTTTTGCGCTGTTGCTGATGATGTCTTCGGGGACGTTGCCCATCCCATACATGGCATACTGGTAAGTGACATAAGCCCTTGCGGCTTCTTCAAGGTCTTTCTGGTCCACCGTGAAACCGTAGTTCTTCATGAATGCACCGCGGACGAGCTGCCAGCGGAAGTCGGCAAGGAAACCGGGGAATTCCTTCTCGACATCTTCGGGTTTGACCTTTTCGTTCGACGCTATGAGCCAGCGCTTCAGGAAATCTTCGGGAAGCTTGATGCCGGCCTTGTCCACGAAATACTTGCGTATATCCGAAGAAAGCCGCCACTCGGCCTCATTCTTGTATTCTTCCTTAAGCCTCTCGGAGGCTTCCTTCTCGATTTCCTCGTCGGTCTTCTCTTCCTTCTTATCCTCATAATACTTCTTGAGGTTCTCCTTCATGGTCGCCTTTTCCTTGGCCGATACGGTTATCTGGTAGGAAGGTATGGCGTCTTCCTTTCCTGCGGACACGACGACCTCGGGGTAAAGCGCGATGTCAAAGATGAAAGTGAAGTCGTTGCCGTCCTTCCATTCGATCTCGGGCTGCTTCGCGCTGCCCATAGGTTCACCGAGGATGTGGAGTTTCTCTCCTTCGATAAAATCCTCGAGACCCTTGGAAATGACTTGGTTGACGGCCTCGACAAGAATCTGTTCACCATAGATCCGGCGTATGAGGCTTTCGGGAACCATTCCCTTGCGGAATCCCTTGAAGTCCGCCGTACGACGGCGCTCAGCTATCTTCTTGCGTTCAATCTCCGAATAATCTTCCTTCTCCACCTTGAGGGTCAGCTCAATGTTCAGGTCGTCAATCTGTTTCTTTTCTGTTTTCATATCTGGTTATTGTTTATCTGTTTTCCTTTTGGGATATTCGATGCGCTCATGATACATCTGCGACAGGTAACCCTTGAGCACTTCCTTGACCTTTCCGAGGTCTTTGACCGAAATGTCGGCATTTGCGAACTGTCCTTCATCGGCTTTGCCTGCGAATATCTTCTCGACGAAGGCGTCGAAAGATTGCGGGGAGTAATCCTTGAGCGTGCGGGAAGCCGCCTCTATGCTGTCGCAGAGCATCAAGATTATCTGTTCCCTCGTTGTCGGAGCGGGTCCGGGATATTTGAACTCCAAAGAGTCTGCCGGGTCTCCCCCTTCATTGAGATACTTCGTAAGGAAATAGTTGGTCCGGGTGGTGCCGTGATGGGTGCGTATGAAATCAACTATCACAGCGGGCAGGTGGTGCCTCTC
>CAJOQW010000073.1 GCA_905236955.1 uncultured Bacteroidales bacterium | reverse complement strand
TCTTTCAGACAAGCCGTCACTGCATATTTGAATACCTCGCGGCCCTTCATCTGCATGGGTTGGTTCCGTTCCTCCTTGCAAACATACGGGGTGGGCTCCATCAGATGATATTCCCATATTTTCGTGGGATCGGGCTGTGCGCTCAGGTGCGAATCGATGAAGCCTTCGCCCACAGTGAAGACGGCGGCACCGGCTCCGTCCCCGAACAGCACGCAGGTGCTCCTGTCGGTCCAGGCCGTCATCCTGGTTGGCTCTTCGGCCGCCACGAGCACCACGTTCTTCACGCAGCCGCAGCGGAAATATTTGTCGAGGATGTCCATTCCGTAAACGAATCCCGGGCATCCGCAGTTGATGTCGATGCCGGGACAGTGCATGCCGGTCTTGCAGGCTATCACGCAGCTGAGTCCGGGGGTGACGTATTCGTTGATGACGTTCGAGCAAATGCAGAGGTCGATGTCGTCCGGGGTGAGGGACGCCATGTCGAGGGCTTTCCTTACGGCGTCCGCGGCAAGGTCTTCGAGATTTTCAGTCGTGATGACGTGACGGGAGCGGATCCCCGTACGGGGGTAGATCCATTCATCGCTGGTGTCCAGGAATTTGGAAAGGTCGTCGTTGGTAACCTGTTTGGTGGGAAGGGCGCTTCCCGTTCCGATTAGTTTCATGAAGTTTAAGTTTTGTCGTTCACAAAGGTAACAATATTTTTAGAAATACTTCTTCTCCTGCTGGTCCAGGGCGATGAAGATGAAGAGCATCACCGTGAAGGCCCATAGGGAGGAGCCTCCGTAACTTATGAACGGAAGCGGTATCCCGATGACGGGCATGAGCCCGACCGTCATCGCGATGTTTATGAAAAGATGCATGAAGAAGCACGAGGCCAGGCAGTATCCGTAGATACGGGTGAAAGCCTCACGGCTCCTTTCGGCATCCTGTATTATCCTGGTGATGAGCAGGCCGTAAAGGACTATGACCGCAAGGCATCCGAGGAAACCCCATTCCTCGCCTATGGTGCAGAAGATGAAGTCGGTGCTCTGTTCGGGAACGAAGCCGTAGGTGGTCTGCGTCCCCTGCAGGAAACCCTTTCCGGCGAACCCCCCGGAACCTATCGCGATCATGCTCTGGCGCACGTTGTATCCGACCCCGGACGGGTCTTCCTTCATTCCCAGAAGCACTTCGATGCGCTTGCGCTGATGGTCGGCCAGCACATTGTCGAAGACCACCCTGGTGCTGAACACCAGCAGCACTGCGCCGACGATGCCCGCGAGCAGCAGCCACAGGCTGCGCCGACGCTCGCGGGAGCGGTTGCGGGTTGCCCGGAGCAGTGCCAGGAATCCGGCCAGTCCTCCGACACCCACAGTTATCAGCGACACCCATACCGAAGTCTTCAGGGTGAGGATGAACAACACTATGGCTATGAGGATGATGATGAGGAACCAGCCCGAAAGGCCTTCCCTGAAAAGGGTGAATATGAAACCGGCATAAACAAGGGCGGAACCGGTCTCGCTCTCCGCGACGATCGCAAGCATGGGCACTCCCACCACCATGGCCACCCTGAGCAGGTCCTTGGTGTTGGAGAACGAGAAGGAAGAGCGGCTCATTATGGCCGCCAGCACAAGCGAGGTGGTTATTTTCGATATCTCGGCCGGCTGGAAACTGATGGGGCCGAACTGGAACCACGAATGCGAACCTTTAACCTCGGAACCGAGGAAGATCACCGCCACCAGCAGGAACACCACCAGGAAGTAGGCCGGCCCGGATATCACCTCCCAGAGCCTCGGGTTGATGACGAAGATTATGAGCGCCGCCAATGCGAAAGCCGATATCATCCATACGAACTGCTTGCCGCTGCGACAACTCCAGTCGAATATGCTGGAAGGCTCGCTGGAATGGATTGAAGCATAGATGTTGATCCACCCGATGAGGACCAGCAGCAGGTAGTACAACACAAGCCGCCAGTCAAGGGTCTTCTTCAATCCCCTGTCGCCGAAGTCGCTCATTTTATGAAACGGGTGTTCTTCATCCTTTCTTCCAGTTCAGGCCGGGAGATTTTGCCGGTAAGGTATTTTTCCACCAGCAGCGAGGCTATCGGGCAGGCGTATGAGCCGCCCCAGCCGGCGCCTTCGACATAGCCTACCACGGCTATCTTGGGATTGTCCTTGGGTGCGAAGCAGATGAATACGGAGTTGTCCGCCCCGTGGGGGTTCTGTGCGGTCCCCGTCTTGCCGCAGATGTCCAGGCCGTCCACGTGTCCGGCGGTGGCGGTGCCCCCGTTGCCGGCCCCGCAGTTCACGGCGAGCCACATGCCCTGGACGACCTTGGAGAACTGCGAGGTGTCAACCAGGGTGTAATGCTTCTCCTGGTACTGCACGGCCGCTGAATCCCTGACTATATGGGGTATCTTGTACCATCCGCGGTTGGCGACCGTGGCCGCCAGATTCGCTATCTGGAGGGGAGTGGCGCCGATTTCGCCCTGTCCGATGGAGAGCGACACCACATTGCTGAATTTCCAGCGCCCCTTGCCATAGTGGCGGTCGTAGAAACCGGAAGTGGGTATGTTGCCCCCAAGCTCGGCAGGGAAGTCGCTGCCCAGCTTGCGCCCGAAACCGAAGCTCAGCACATATTCCCTCCATCTGTCGAAAGCGTCGTCCACCGAAGGGTAGGACTTGTTCTCGAGGAGGTTCTTGAGCACGTAACAGAAATAGGCGTTGCAACTCATCATCACAGCCTCGGTGAGGTTCAACGGGGAGCGGTGGCCGTGGCAGCCCAGCTTGTGGTTGGAGGAATAGGCATATCCGTGCGAGCATGGATACTCGTATGACGGCTGCAGAACCCCCTCCTGGAGACCTATCAGGCCATTCACCAGCTTGAACACCGATCCGGGAGGATAGGAAGCCTGGACGGTACGGTTGAACATGGGTTTGTTCGGGTCCAGGACCAGTTCGGCGTAGTGGCTGCTTATGTCCGAGAGCACATTCACGTCTATGCCGGGGCTCGATACCATCGTGAGTATCTCCCCGGTAGCCGGCTCGATGGCTATGAGGCTGCCTTTCTTCCCCTCCATGAGTTCCTGGCCATACTGCTGCAGCGGGGCGTCTATGGTGGTGACTATGTCGGTGCCCGGAACGGCCGGCTTGTCGTATTCTCCGCCTGCGTAGGAATCC
>CAJOQW010000072.1 GCA_905236955.1 uncultured Bacteroidales bacterium | reverse complement strand
TTAAGGTTCTCGGCCTGAATGCTCTCGATGTTGCCGGCCCCGCCCTTGCGGTCTTCGTTGTCGAGTACCGTCTTGATCTTCGTGAGCCCTTCCACAAGCGAGGCTATCTTGTCCCCGAACAGGGCGCGGAGGTCGTTGGTCGTGAACGTTGTATCCTCTACGACATCGTGCAGGAGGGCGGCGGATATGCTCTTATAGCCGAGACCAATGTCCGATACAACTATCTTGGCCACATGTATGGGGTGGATGATGTACGGTTCCCCGGACCTGCGGCGCACATGCCTGTGAGCACGGTTCGCGAATTCATATGCCTTCTGCACTACCTCGAACTCCTCAGGGGTACGGCAGCGCCGCCTGGCAAGTTCCGCAAGGGAGAGCCACTCCTTCTTGATCGTGTTGTAATCCTTTATCGAAAACTTGGAGAAACTCATCTGTCGGACTCCCACTCGGGGATATGATAGTTGTCAACATTCTGGTAGCCGTATGTAAGTTCGGCACCGTAAATTATTATCTGCCAGCTGATATTCAGCCATATGAGGAACAGGGGGACGGCTGCCAGCACACCATATACGGCATTCAGCCTGCTGACGAAGACCTGGGTCTCAAGATAGAAATACTGGAAACCTATGAATACCACCGCATCGAAAAGAGCCGCCTTGAGGGCGAATCTGTAGCGGACCTTGACCGCAGGGATATATTTGTACATCGCAGACAGGGTAAATGCGGTAATCACATAGAAAATCAGCCCGCCGAGGAACTTGGTCAACCAGTGGATCTCGGCGATGTCGAGGCCGATGAGCCTGGTCGCATTGGTGTAGAAGGCTATCCCGTAACTGAAAATGATAATGATGAAGGGGATTAGGATCATCAGCCCTATATAGAACCCGAAACGCTTGAATATGTTACGTGGTATCTTGCGTATGCCCCATACGTTGTTGAATACCCTCTCCACCTGGAACATCAGCCAAAGGATTGTCCAGAGGAACATCAAGGCGGAAACGACTCCTACGGGACCCGACTGGGCCGTCTCTATGATATTCCCGGCCTTTTCTACCAGCAGCCCTGTGAAGGAGACGTTCGAGGGTATTACCCTGTAAAGGAAATCGGTGACCTTGTCCGCCAGTCCCAGACCGCCCGACACCGCGAATATGAACGCCATCATGGGGACGATGGCCAGGGTTACGAAATAACTGAGGGCGACACACTGGAAACCCATGCGGTTCTCGGCGAACGTGCCGAGGGTGATCCTGACCAGTTTTATGAACCGTATGAGCCGTCTCCATGCCTTTGAAAGGGGACGGGTCTCGAGGGTCCACAGCTTGTCCGTGAACAGGTCGAAGAATTTCAACTGGGGGATCTTGCCGGCCATGGTCTAGAAAAGTGTCGGTTCGGAATCAACTGGTTTGACAATTCCTTCGGCCGGAAGCATCGCCCTGAAGGCAGCTTCGTCGATTACCGGAATGCCTAGATCACTGCACTTCCTGAGCTTTTCGGGCCCGGGATTGTCCCCCGCGAGCAGGAAGCTTGTCTTGCCGCTGACGCTCCCGGAGTTCTTGCCGCCGTGCTCCTCTATCAAGGCTTTCATTCCGTCACGGGAAATGCTGAACGTTCCGGAGATGACTATGGTCTTGCCCTCGAGTGCGCCAGAAATGGTTTGCTGCCGTCCTGCGAGCGAGAATTGCAGCCCGTGGGCACGCAGACGGGAAATTTCAATGACATGCCCGGGAGCCTTGAAGAAAGAGAGGATGCTGTCCGCGATGACATCCCCCACATCCGGAACTTCCAGGAGCTGTTCCCTGGTGGCGGACGCAAGGGTATCGATATCGCCGAAATGACGGGCTATCTCACGGGCTGTGGTCTCGCCTACGAAACGGATTCCGAGCGCGAAGAGAACCCTTTCGAAAGGAATGTTCCGTGAGGCCTCGAGGCTGGCGAGGAAGCGGCGCGCGCTCTTTTCCTTCCATCCTTCAAGCGAAAGCAGGCTGCTGAACGGGATGTCGTAGAGGTCGGCAGGTGTCTTCGCCAGACCAAGGTTGTAGAACTGCTCCACCGTGGCTTCCCCTGCGAGGATGTCCATCGCCCTGCGGCTCACGAAATGCAGGAGGGCGCCCTTTATCTGCATGGGGCATCCGTCCGTATTTGGACAGAACCATTTAGCCTCGTCTTCCGCCCTTACAAGCGGTGTCCCGCAATCGGGACAGACTGCAGGGAACTCCGGCCTGCGGGCACCCGCGGTCCTTCTGGATGGCTCCACTCCTGTGATCTTGGGGATGATCTCGCCCCCTTTTTCCACATATACCCAGTCGCCTTCGTGGATGTCGAGCATTTCCATCTGGACAGCATTCACCAGGGTGGCCCTCCTCACAACCGTGCCGCTTAACTGCACGGGACTGAGGTTGGCCACGGGTGTGATGGCTCCTGTGCGGCCCACCTGATAATCTATCGAAAGGATGGGGGTGAGGGCCTGTTCGGCCTTGAACTTGTATGCGACGGCCCAGCGGGGGACCTTGGCCGTGTAGCCCAGGATGCGCTGGTATGCCATCTCGTTTATCTTGATGACTATGCCATCCGTCGCGAAAGGCAGGTATTTGCGTTCTTCGTCCCAGTAATCGATATACTCCCGGATTCCCGCGATATCACCGACTATCTTCCTGTCGGAGGAAACCGGCAGCCCCCATGAACTGGCCGCCGTGAGCGCCTCGTCGTGGCTTTCGAAATCGAGCCCGCTCTGGGCCGGGATATGGTAAAGCGTGCACATGAGGCCGCGACGGGCCACTTCTTCGGGGTCCAGGAGTTTGAGGGAACCGGAAGCTGCATTGCGCGGGTTTGCGAACGGGGGCTCCTCGTTGTCCTCCCTTTCCTTGTTCAGCTTGGCAAAGGCGTCATATGGCATCAGCACCTCACCCCTGATCTCGAAATCGGGGGGATAGTTCCCGTGAAGCTGGTGGGGGATGTTGGAGATACGCCCGGCGTTCGCGGTGACGTCGTCACCCTTGATGCCGTCGCCACGGGTAAGGGCCCTGTACAGTTTTCCTTCACGATAAGTCAGACATATGGCGGTGCCATCAAATTTCAGTTCGCAACAGTAACTGAAACCGGAATCCAGGGTTTTCTCAGCCCTGGCCGCGAATTCCTCCACCTCCGCGATGGAGTATGTATTGGCCAGGGAAAGCATGGGGTAGCGGTGAGGCCTTTGCACGAAACCTTTCTGGAGGTCGCTCCCGACCCTGCGGGTGGGGGAGTCGGCGCTTTCGAACTCCGGCCATTCAGCCTCCAGCCTTTCGAGTTCGTGCATGAGGCCGTCGAATTCGAAGTCGGACATGGTAGGGGCGTTGTCGACATAATAACGCCGGCTGTTCTCCCTGAGGACATCCCTCAACTCCGTGATCCTGGCAAGTGCTTCCTGCTTTTCCATAAAACTTACAAATTTAATAAAAAATAAGGACTTGTATGTCATCTGAAAAACTTGCACGCATTTCAATTTTATTTGGTATATTTGTAAGAATTACGTTATTAACAACCAAAATGAAAGATTCTGTACTGATTCTATGCGGCGGCGGTCCTGCCCCCGGCATGAACGCCGTCGTTTTCACTATTGCCAAAACCTTCATGTTCAAGGAATTCCGTGTTATCGGCCTCCATGGCGGCTACAGCGGCCTTTTCTCAAAGGATCCGCAGATCGAAGACCTCGATTTCCGCCACGCCGACGCCTATTTCAACAGGGGCGGCAGCTATCTCCGCATGAGCCGTTTCAAACCCACACAGGAAGATTTCGACAAGAATTTCAACCTCGAACTTTTCACTTCCAACAATATAAAGCTTCTCGTGACCGTCGGCGGCGACGATACCGCGTCCACAGCCAACCGCATCGCCAAGTTCCTGGAGGCAAAGAACTATCCCATCCGCAACATACACGTCCCCAAAACCATAGACAACGACCTGCCTCTCCCCGGCAACGCCCCCACGTTCGGTTTCAACTCCGCCCGTGACGAAGGCGCCCACCTGGCACGCACCATCTATGAAGACGCGCGCACCGCAAGCAGCTGGATGCTGGTCAGCGCCATGGGACGCAGCGCAGGGCACCTGGCCCTCGGCATCGGCGAGGCCATCCACGCCCCCATGACCATTATTCCCGAGATGTTCGACCGCACCAAGATATCCCTCGACAAGATTGTCAGGCTCACCATCTCCTCGATAGTGAAGCGCAAGGCTCTAGGCATCCCCTATGGGGCAGTCATCATTGCGGAAGGCGTTTTCCACGACCTCGAACCAGAAGAAATCAAGGCTACGGGAGTCAATCTTACCTATGACGAACACGGCCACCCCGAACTCGGCAAGATCAGCAAGGCGGTCCTCTTCAACGACATCCTCAGCAGGGAGCTTCCCAAGATAGGCCTGAAAGTCAAGATGCGTCCGGTCGAGATTGGCTACGATATCCGTTGCCAGGACCCCGTCGCATACGACCTCGGCTACTGCACCGAACTCGCGATGGGCGTATATGAACTCTATGCCAAGGGAGAAACCGGCTGCATGGTGTACATAGACCCGAACGGCAATGCCTTCCCGCTGTATCTGAAAGACCTCCAGAACGAAGAGGGCAAGATCCCCCCGCGCAGGGTCAACATCATGGGCGGCGTAGCCCAGAACTACTACAGGTACATTTGCCACTTCATCACCCCCGATTCATACGAACAGGCGAGGAAGTTCATACCCGATCCCGAGAATTACGATTTCCGCAAGATCCTCAATTGGGAATAAACCATAACTCTCTATAATCAATAAAAAAATGGGAAAATTCATCGTTAAGACAAGGAAGGACGGACAATTCCAGTTCAACCTCAAGGCCACCAACGGCCAGATCATCCTCACCAGCGAGGCTTACAAGGCAAAAGACAGCTGCCTCGCAGGAATCGCTTCTGTAAAGAAGAACGCTCCCGAAGACAAGCGCTTCGAGATCCTCACCGCAAAGAACGGCAAGCCTTATTTCAACCTCAAGGCTACCAATGGCCAGGTGATCGGCACCAGCCAGATGTATGCCTCGATGGCTACCCTCAAGAACGGTATCGCATCCGTGAAGAACAACGCCCCCGAAGCTCCCATCATCGACGAGACAGTCGAAGGATAGTTGCGTCGAAGGCCTTTGCGGCCACTTTCACATTGCCATCCTGCAGAATTGCGGGGTGGCATTTTTCCTTGAGTTCCCCGGGGATTGAAAGTACGGCTTCCGAGGGGAGCGGGGAAAAATTGCAGAACACCAGCCATGCCGATCCGGCACGGTAGCGTACGAAAGCGGTATGCCTGTCGGGAATGAAACCGGGAGAGTCCTGATTGCAGTAACAAAGATCCCAATTGGACATTCCGCTGAAGAGGGGGACGTACCGCAATATGTCGCGGTAACGGGCGAGCACGCGGCTCTCGGCGACAGGAAGCCGCTGTCTTCTCCCTTCCAGTTTCGAACATATGTCACCGAGCGTACGGACCCTGACCATATCGAATATGCTGGTGCGGCCTTCCGCCCCCTCCGATGCATCTTCTCCCAGTTCCTGACCGGAATACAACATAAAGGAGGCATCGTTGAACAAGGCCCCGTAAGCGAGGGCGGCGAAAGCCTTGGAAGGATCCCCGGCGAAATACGGGCTGGCGAACCTCTGTTCGTCATGGTTCTCGAGGAAATTGAGCATGTTGCCCTGGATATCCCCCAGGGACTGCCAGTTCCATGTAAGCGCCCTGGCGCTCTCCTGCCCGGAGATGATGGCCCGTATCTTGTCGTAATAGCCGGACTTGTCGTATAGGAGGTCGAAACCGATGTCGCGGATGTAACGGCGATAGCCGGACTTCTCGTAAACTTCCCCTATGAAGATGAACGCGGGGTACCGTTCCCTGACTTTTGAGACAAGCCATCGGAGGAAGTCCCGGGGAACCAGTTCCACCATGTCGCAACGAAGGCCGTCCACGCCCTGCGAAGCCCAGAAAAGGGCTATCTCAAGCATCGATTCCCAAGCCCCCGGAGCGGAATAATCTATCTTACGGGTATCGTCCCAGTCGAAGTCGTAACGGTCGAGCGTTGGAACGTCCTTGCAACCCGGGGCGACATGATTCGGGACATAATCCATGATGAAGCGGAAACCGGCTTGGTGCACCCTTCCTACAAGTGCCCCGAATTCCTCCATCCTCCGCCCGCTGTCATCGGCCAGGTAGGGATTCACGTCATGATAATCCGATATGGAGTATGGTGAACCGGCCGTACCCTTCACGAAAACCTGTCCGGAAGAGTGCCTCGGGATGCCGGTGAACCATATGGCATCGACGCCGAGGGACTTCAGGTAGTCGAAAGCCGGTGTCTGCCAGTCGGAGAACCTGCCCCTTCCCCACAGACGCGGAAGTACTTGATAGAGGATCATCTTCTTTTGAATTCTGAGAGAATGACGGCGGTGGCCGCCGCGACGTTGAGCGATTCTGCCGTGGGACCCTTTGCGAAGGCAGGGATGGTGAGCCTGACGGTAACTCCCGCCGAAACCTGGGGAGATATTCCGTTGGCTTCATTTCCCATAACGATAAGCCCTTCCGGGGGGAGGCTGGTCCCATAGACGTCTTCGCCTCCGAGAAAGGTCCCGAACACCTTTAAGCCAGCTTTTGAAAAGCTCCTGCAAAGCGAGGGCAAGTCGCAGTAGATCAAGTTTTTACGAAAAATTGCGCCCATCGAGGCCTGGATTACTTTGGGATTGTATAGCTCGGCCGTATCCGGCGAAGCGTAAACCACGTCCGCCCCGAACCAGTCGGCTGTCCTGAGGATGGTGCCCAGATTGCCCGGATCCCTTACCGCGTCGAGGGCCAGGCAGAGCCCGCCGGGTGGGGGCAGGGCCGCCATCGCCCTTTGGCGCACAACCGCAAGCACAGGGGACGGGGTGCTGAGGGAGGAGATGCGAGACATGACGTTCTCGCCGACCTCATCCTTGCGGACGACGGCAAGCACTTCGAATTCCGAGGCCAGTGCTTCCCGCACCATCTTTTCCCCTTCCACCACGAAAAGGCCTTCCGCATCGCGGAATTTCTTCTCGCGAAGGCTGCGTATCAGTTTTATTTGGGCATTGCTTAACATTGGAGGCAAATTTACAGTATTTTTCTTAAATTTGTGAGATTTATGAAGCGCCTCGTCCCCGTTATGTGCCTCATACTGCTGGCATGCGCCTGCAGTACCACGCGCGTACTCGAAGAAGGGGAGTACCGCCTTACTTCGAACGAAATAAACATCAAGGGAGGAGGGGATCTCAAGGCCTCCCAGATTTCCCCCTACATACGCCAAAGCGCCCAGGGCTGGACCCCGATGCTCTATGTTTACAACTGGTCCAGGAAGGACGGTCTGTTCCATAAGATAGGCACCGCCCCGGAACTTTTCGACTCGACGAGCGTCGCTTCGTCCATCTCCAACATCGCCACCCACCTCGACTATCTCGGATACTACCGTTCCTGCGTGCAGGGCGAAATCATACGCAAGGGCAAGAAAGCCAAGGTAAGATACACCATTTACCCCGGCAAGCGTTACAAGATCGACAGCCTGAGTTTCGAAATTCCGGACGGTGGCACCTTCCCGGCGGATTTCTACTCCGATTCTTCGGCTGCGGTGAAAGCCCTGATGGGGGAGTGGCTTTCCGAGGACTTCCTCGAGGACGAAAGCGTAAGGTCCGCCTCGGTCATGCGCAACCTGGGGTATTTCGACTTCAACAAGAACAATTATTCCTTCGAGGCGGACACCCTTGCGGACGGCACCGCCACCCTCATCTACCGTGTAAGGGAATATTCCCGAAATGAAACTGAAGCCGCCGCCAGGACTCTCAGCAAGTATTATATCGGCAACGTGGGCATCAAGCGCCCTGCGGATTTCCCGTTCAGGGAAAAGGTGCTCAAGGATCTCAACACCATCCATCCGGGAGATCTTTACAGCGAAAAAAGCGTGAACAACACATATTCACGCCTGTCTTCGATAAGGGCCTTCAGCACCGTAGCCATCGAGATGACCCCGCGCGATTCAAACCTTGTCGACTGCGGTATTTCCATCTCCCGGTCTCCCCAGCAGGGATTCAAGGTGAACCTTGAGGCCTCCACCAACTCACTGGGCCTGTTCAGCGTATCGCCCCAACTGTCATTCTTCCACAAGAACGTCTTCCACGGCGGGGAATGGCTCAATCTCGGATTCAGCGGCGACTTCCAGCGCCGGCCGAGCGACAATGCGAGGGCGGTCGAATACGGCATTACGGCCGGTCTCAGCCTGCCGCGTTTCGTAGGTCTGCCGTATTCCATTTTCAAGGGGCCGCGCATCCCCCGCACAGAGATCAACTTTACCTACAATTACCAGAACCGTCCGGAATACAACAGGGCAATCATCGCCACCGCGTTCGGTTACTCCGGAACCACCGGAAGCAGGAACATTTCTTATCAGATATATCCCCTCCAGGTCAATTTCGTCCGGCTCTTCAACCTGGATCCCGGTTTCGCGTCAAGCCTCGAAGGCAATCCTTTCATGAGGTATTCATACCAGAATCACCTCGACGCTGGTGTCGGCGCCACTTTCTACTACAATTCCAGCACGGACATTGTACCGCAGGGCACCTATAAGTTCCGCAGGCTCTCGTTCGATCTGTCGGGCAACGTCCTGAGCCTCTTCAGGAACATGATGCAAGTCAATTCGGACGGGGCTGCGATCATCGCAGGTTCCCCGTATTCCCAGTATGTACGCGGCGAGTATTCCTGGGGAAAGGCCTGGCGTTACGGCCAGGACGACAACCAGGCGGTCGCGATCAGGCTCCTGGTCGGAGCCGGGTATGCCTATGGGAACAGCAGCACGCTCCCGTTCGAAAAGCAGTTCTACGTGGGCGGTTCGTCCAGTATGCGCGGTTGGCAGGCGAGGGCCCTGGGCCCCGGTGCGGAAATCATGAACGACACTTTCATCATCCCCAGCCAGACGGGCGATTTCAAACTCGAGACCAATCTGGAATATAGGTTCAACTTGTTCTGGAAACTCGAAGGCGCCCTCTTCGCCGACGTGGGGAATGTCTGGAACATGCTGGGCGACCCGGAATCCGCGGGAGCTTTCCGCATCAATGACTTCTACAAGACCCTGGCGGCCGACTGGGGCCTGGGCATAAGGGTCAATCTTACGTTCATCCTGCTCCGTCTCGACTTCGGCATGCAGGTTTACGACCCGTCACAACCCGAGGATGCCCGTATGGTCAGCCCGCGCAACTGGCTGAAGGGCGGTTACAATGCCCTGCACTTCGGAGTCGGCTATCCCTTCTGATCCTTTCGTTATGGCGGACAATAAAAGCATCCTGATAATCAGCGACATGGTAGGAATCGGCACCATCGCCACCACCGCGATGATGCCTATATTGACATACCTCGGTTTCTCTACCTGCAGCCTCCCTACATCCTTGGTCTCCAATAATTTCGGCTATGGCAGTTATGCCATGACGGACACTTCCGACTATCTGCGCGAAACTTTCCCTGTCTTGGAAAAGCTAGGTTTCGGCTTCATGGCCATCGCCACGGGTTTCATCCCGTCGCTGGAGCAGGCCGTGATGATTTCGGACTTCTGCCGGAAACAGGCCAAAGGCGGTACCCCTATCTTCGTCGACCCGGTAATGGGAGACGGAGGGGAAATGTACAAGGGGCTTCCTGCGACAACGGTCGACAGCATGAAGAAGATGCTGGAAGTGGCCGACCTTTGCTACCCCAATTATACCGAGGCCTGCTACCTGACCGGAGCGCCCTACAAAAGCGAAGGGATAGGCAGGGAGGATGCTTTCAAGATGGTGGACGAAATACGTGCGATGGGTTCAGCATCGGTCTTGATTACGAGCATCAAGGTGGACGGAAAGGCTTCGGTGGCCGGATTCAATGCCGAAGACGGCGAACACTTCATCCTCGGTTACGAAGAGATTCCGCTTGTCTTCTCAGGCACGGGAGACGTATTCTCAGCCATCCTGATAGGCAATCTCCTCAAAGGCATGGGACTCAAACTAAGCACACGCAAAGCCATGGACGGAGTTTACAACCTCATCATGCTCAACAAGGATGCGAAAGACCCATATCTGGGACTTCCGGTAGAGAAATATCTTACAATCCTTTAGGCGTCAGTCCCCTCCGCCTTTCCCATAGTATTTGGGCCAGCAGGCCGCCAGATAAGCTTTCAGGGCATCCTCGTGACGGTTGTGCTGGGGTTCGTAGAATACCGATCCTTCAAGTCCCTTTGGCAGGAACTCCTGATCGATGAAATTGCCGGGGTAGTCGTGCGCGTATTTGTACCCGTCGGCGTATCCAAGGTCTTTCATGAGCGATGTAGGAGCGTTCCTTAGATGCAGCGGAACGGCTGCGGTAAGATCGTTCCTGGCCGCATCGGAAGCTTTTTCCAGCGCCATGTACGCAGCGTTGCTCTTGGGAGAGGACGCCAGGTAGATGGTACATTCAGCGAGCGGGATACGCCCCTCCGGAAGGCCTATTTCATGAACCACCTGGAAGGTTGAATTCGCAAGGAGAAGGGCATTGGGATTCGCAAGGCCAATGTCCTCGGCTGCGCTGATGCACAGCCGGCGGGCGATGAAAAGCGGGTCTTCACCACCCTCAAGCATGCGGCACATGTAATATATGGCAGCGTTGGGATCGGATCCGCGTATGCTCTTGATGAACGCGCTGATCAGGTCGTAATGCATTTCCCCGTCCTTGTCGTAGATGGCTATGTTCTCCTGAAGACAGTCGGTTACAAGCTTGTTGGTGATGCGTATCCCGGGGGAACCGGCCTGTGAGTCGACCACTATCTCGAGTATGTTCAGGAGTTTTCGGGCGTCACCACCGCTCTGGCGGAAAAGGGCCCCGGTCTCGGCCACTTCTATATTGAGTTTCTTAAGGACCTCATCTTCCTTTACAGCCCTCCCGAGAAGGACGGATAGGTCTCCGGTGTCGAGGCTTTTCAGCACGAACACCTGGCAGCGCGAGAGAAGGGGAGTTATAACTTCAAAGGATGGATTTTCGGTAGTAGCGCCAATAAGAACAATGGTACCTGCTTCGACGGCACCCAGTAGGGCGTCCTGCTGGGCCTTGTTGAAACGGTGGATTTCGTCGATGAAAAGTATGGGGGCCTTGGCTCCGCTGAACAGGTTGCGGCTCTTGGCAGCATCTATCACTTCCCTGACATCCTTGACTCCGGCGCTTACGGCGGACAAGGTGAAAAACTCCCTGTCCAGGGTTTCGGCTATTATCCGCGCAAGCGTGGTCTTCCCGACACCGGGAGGCCCCCAGAGGATGAAAGAGGACAGGTTCCCGCTCTCTATCATGTTCCTCAGGATGCAACCTTTCCCCACCAGATGCTTCTGCCCTACATATCCTTCGAGGGTATGGGGACGCATTCTTTCCGGGAGGGGGGGGAGGGAGCCGCTCATATCTTCTTGATGTAACAGCGGCGCCTCTTGCACCAGTCGGGATTGAAGGGCTCGAATTGTTTCCTGACCTTGACGTTGGTTTCCAGTTCGCCGTTGCTCTCAGCCCACTTCACACCCATCTTCTGGTACTTGTGGAAAATGTCTGTTATCAACACGGCGT
Organism: uncultured Bacteroidales bacterium; assembly: GCA_905236955.1. GTDB lineage: Bacteria > Bacteroidota > Bacteroidia > Bacteroidales > UBA932 > Cryptobacteroides. The sequence continues at coordinate 2,852 of CAJOQW010000072.1, read as the reverse complement.
TGACACCCAGATTCTGGTATTCGGGTTTGACTCCTATGAGCAGCAGTTCGGCACCTTCGGAGTGCTTGATGAACAGGCTCTTGAGAAGATACCACCACCCGAATGGGAACAATCTGCCGCGGCTCTTCTGCAGGGCATCGGCCAGGGACGGCATTGTGATGCCGAAGGCAACGAGTTCTCCCTTGTCGTTCTCGACCATAGTCAAGTATTTGAGATCCAATATCTTGAGATAGAAACCTATGTACCTGTCGGCAGCTTCCATGGGAAGCTCCGTGACATTGTATAGATTCTTGTAGGTTTCGTTGTCGAGAGCGAAGATCTTGTGGGCATAATCATTCTCGCGTATCATCTTCCTGGTGACCTGCACCAGATGGAGATTGTTGCGTTCGAGTACAATCTTCTGGATGCGCTCTATCTTCTCGGGCAGTTTTTCGGGTATCTGCACCCTGAATTCCAGCCAGTCGGCATCCTTGGTGAAACCCAGGGATTCCACATGTTCCCGGTAATAGGGATGGTTGTAGATCTGGGGCATGGTACTCTGACGGTCGAAACCTTCGATCAAAAGGCCCTCGGGGTCCATGTCAGTGAAGCCGAGCGGTCCGACAATCTCTTCCATGCCATGTTCACGGCCGAATTCCTCGACCTTCTCCAGCAAGGCCCTGGACACTTCCGGATCGTCGATGAAATCTATCCAGCCGAAACGTACCTGCTTGTGGTTCCACTGCTCGTTGTTCTTATGATTCACTATGGCAGCGACCCTGCCGGCGGGTTCCCCGTCCTTGTACGCGATGAAAAGCTTGTAATCGCAGAATTCAGCCGCGGGATTCGTCTTCGGGGACAGGGTGTCCATCTGGTCGAACACAAGATAAGGGACGTAATACTTGTTGTTCCGGTAAAGCTTTTCGGGGAAATTGACGAAGCGCCTCAGTTCCCTTCGGCTTGTGACTTCTTTTAATTCTATTGCCATACAGGTTCGGTTTTAAGTTTGTAAATATAAGGTTTCTTCGCCAAATAATCAAATATTGGGGTGTCGGCTTTTTTTGTTATATTCGTCATTTGAACGATGAAGGAGCGAACTTCCATAATCGCCGTCATTCTATTCCTGACCGTATCCAGCCTCCCATCCGGGGCACAGGTGATGTCGGCCGGTACCTTTCATTCATATAAAGGAGTCGGAGTGATCATGCTCGCTGCGACCTCGGACGACAGGGAGTTCAATTCGTTCACCCTATACGCGGACATGTCCGAAGTCTTCGCCGGAAGGTCTTCCCGCCCCGGAGCCAAATTCAATTTCTCCCGAAACATAATGATCCTCGACATCGAGCCGCAGGAGAAGGAAGACTTTTCCTTATTCGCAGGAGCTGGAGTATCCGCTGGATGGGTGCAGGACTACGGCCGCCAGGGATTCGGGGTGGCTGCAGCCCTCAGCGGCTCTTTCGGAGCCAACCTGGCTTTCCCGGAAAGGCATATACTCATCACTGTCGCCGCAACCCTTGAGGCCGGGCCGTGGATCCACAAGGACAAGGGTGAATACAACATGTTCCTGTACAGGAGCGGAATCTACCAAGGCATCTATCCACATATCTCCATATCCTATCTGTTCCGATGAAACGGGTGCTGTCCATACTGCTCCTCATCCTGTGCTGCTCCCTGGTTGCTGCACAGGAAGCGCGGCGGCCTGCATTCAGGTGGGGTCTTGAGTGGGGTTATGGTGTCACCGCTTTCAAATATTGGTCGGTCAATTATCTCGATTCAAGCGTAGGATACCGCGTATGGGACGAAAACCACGCATTCCAGGCCAAATCTACAGCATTCGCCTGCATCTGTGTCGGAGCCGATGTCTCCCGAAAGGCCAACCTGTCAATGCAGCTCGGGATGATGGGCATCGACAAGGACAGGGAGGTCATTCCCGTCGGGATACGCTTCAACTATTCTTTCAGGGGTACGGATGCTGACGGTCCCATGGCGTTCTTTGGCGGAGGATTGGGTTTCCCGGATCATTTCACCACGGCCGCGGTGCATTACGCCAATATCGGGGGAGGGTACCGCATAAGGCTCTCTTCCCTGTGGGACATCGATTTCCTTGCAACGTTCCGTCTTTGCGACGACCATCCCCCTGTCAGGGACCCGGAGTCCGGAGAATATGTGAACGAGAGCAATATCCGTAAGAACGTCACGGCATATTGCTCCCTCGCACTTGGCGTAGCGATAACCCTCTAGAAAAGGGCGTCGACTTTCGCGATTATCTCGTCGGCGGTGAGATCGGGTGAAACAACGAGGTCCGGTTCCTTGAATACGAATCCCTTCGACATGGCTCCCAGCGAACCGCCGCCTGTGGCGTTCAGCATGATCACGTCCCCCTTTGCCACTTTTCCTTCCCTGACGGCCTGGGCGAGAGCCGCTACGGCACAGGCTGCGGCAGGGAGCAGGTCGTACCCTTCCAGGTTGCGGAACATGAGTATCCAGTACATGACTTCGTCATTGGAAACGAGGAATGCATCCCCTCCGGTATCCTTCATTGCGTCGAAAAGACCTCCCGCAATACCATAAGGCGGCTTGCGGTTGCTCAGCACTTTGGCGAGGATGATCTCCGCCTGATGGCGCCCTTCCTGAGGGGTTAGGGGAGAGAGCTCCCTTCCTCCGGCCTTCCAGGAATTGTAGATAAGTCCGAAAGGGGAGTTCTGAGCGACGAAAAGCTTCATCTTTCCCGTTCCGAAACGGCCGTCCTCTATGAGGCGGAGATTGTTCTCCCATGCCGCAATAGCTCCTGTTCCGGAACCAACCGCCTGGAAATAAGCGTCTGGTATGCGTCCGATGGTCTCGACGGCCGAGAGCAGGGTGGTACCCATTCC
>CAJOQW010000071.1 GCA_905236955.1 uncultured Bacteroidales bacterium | reverse complement strand
GTGATAATCGAAAGTGATGTCGTATGAGCCCGAACCCACGGTTTCCTCGCGGTCGGGATACACCAGGACGGCCTTGGTGCCGGCCGGTACCGTGACCTTCCAGCGGATCTTGCCGTTGGTGCGTTTCCAGCTGCTTTCTATCAGGCCGCGTACCGAGCGGTACGAGGCTTTCACTTCGCCAAGGTCGTCGATGCCGAATTCGGGAGCTATGCGTATGGTCTTGAAACCGGGTTCCTCCGCCTGTATGCCGGCCAGGTTGCCGTAGCAGAAGTCGAGCATGTCGCCGATTATCATCACGTGGTTGCCGCTGTTCATGGCGGAGTCGGCGGTGTCGCCGTTGAAGAGTTCCCATATGGTGGTGGCGCCCTTGCTTACCATATAACCCCATGACGGATAACCGGTAGCGGTAGCTATCGCATAGGCTACGTCGGGCCTTCCGCGCCTGCAGAGTTCGGTGAGATGCCACTGCGCGCAAAGCACTCCGCCCGATGTCCTGAAGCCGGAAGAAGCGACCTTGGCCACTATATGCCTGCATACATCGTCTTCACGTCCTTCGGGAACGAGGCCGAAGGCAAGCGGAAGGAGATTGGCGGTAGTGGTATTGTTGGAATAGTATCCTTCGGGGTTGAAGTATTTGTCATTGAGAGCCTTGCGCATCTTTGCGCGGAGTTCCGCATATGAGGGGATATCCGCCTCGTTGCCGGTGAGGCGGGCGAATTCCGTCATGACTTCAAGCATCTTGCAGTAGAACGATGTGGCTATGAGGCCGGGGTCGGTGATGCGGGAGGGATCCTTCGAGTGGATTATCTCGGGGCTCTCGGGGGGCATGCACCAGTCGCCATAAGAGTCCTTGGAGATGATGTAATCCCCGCCCATGTACTCGGTCTTCATGTAATCGAGCCATTTGCGGATGGGTGCGTAACTGCGCTGTATGGGCTCGATGTTGCCCCAACGCTTATAGAGCATCTCGACGGCGAACGGCAGGGTGGAAGGCCAGGTCATGTTGTCGGAGTAGTAATTCCAGAAAGCGGGAGCCACGTCGGGGATAGACCCGTCATAGCGCTGGGCCTGGACTATGTCCGCGGTCCATTTGTCGTATAGGGCCTCGTTGTCGAAGATATACGATTCGCTGAATGTGCTGCGGATGCGGTCGCCCAGCCAGGGCTGGCGCTCATTCCTCTGCGGACAGTCCACCGGCATTCCCTTGTAGTTGCCCGCGAATCCCCACCATGCATTGCGGGTGACGGCGTTGAGGGTCGCGTTGTCGGTCTCGAAGGAGCCTATCGTCTCCATTCCGTCGAATATCACCTCGCCGGTGAAATCGTCCACGGTCGGGACTCCGGGCCAGCCGCTTATCTCGACATAGCGGAAACCGTGATAGGTGAAAGAAGGATGCCAGCGTTCGCCTTCCGGGGCTCCGGAAAGGATATAGTTGTCGGTGGCCTTGGCATTGCGCAGGTTGGCGGTGTTCAGGCTGCCGTCCCCTTTCAGGGTCTCGGCGAAACGGAGGGTCACCTTGGTGCCGGCGGGACCCTTGACCTTCATGTCGAGCCATCCGGTGAAATTCTGTCCCATGTCCATGATCCACTTGCCTTCCGACAGCTTGCTTATGCCCACGGGCTTGAGGGTCTTCATGACCTTCATGAAAGGATGCATCATGCCGCGCAGCTCTCCGATGGGGATCTGGGTGCGCTCGGCATTCCTCCAGGCGGAGTCGTCGAATCCGGGCTTGTCCCAGCCCTTCATCTCCTTGCGGGCGTCGTAGTCTTCGCCGTCATATTCGTTGGCCGCGGTGATGGGGCCGTCGGTGGTCGCTTTCCATCTCTCGTTCGAGGATATCTGCCGCACGGAACCGTCGGCGTATTCGATTATCAGGGTGAACAGGAGTTTGGGATATCCGAAAGAGTTGTTCTTGTACGGCTTGGCCTGGCGCATGGCGAAATAACAGCCGCTGCCCAGGGTGACGCCTATCGCATTCTTGCCGGAAACAATCTGCCCCGTGACGTCGAAACCGTTGTAATGCTGGGTCTGCCGGTAGTCGGTCGGAGAAGGAGCCAGCTCCTGGTCGCCGATGCGTTCCCCATTGATGAAGAGTTCGTACCAGCCCAGGCCCGAAATGAAGGCCGTCGCACGGCGCACCCCGCCTTCGGAGGAGAACTCCGTGCGCAGGTACCTCGCCGCAAGCACATCCTTTTCGGGATGGTCCGCGGCGGTGGCGCGCTCCACCCCTATCCAATATGCATTCCATGCCTTGAAGGAATAAAGGCCCGTGCTCCAGGTGGAGGGCTCGCTCCACGGGCTTTCGCCGTCGGTGGTAAAGGACTTCACCCTCCACCACACGGCGGTGTTCTGGAGTATCCTGGCGCCGCCATAGGGCACGAGTATGGTCTCGTCCGAGTCCACCTTGCCGGAGTCCCAGACGTCGCCTTCGCAGGCGGCGGCCTTTTCGGGGGAAGAGCAGACGATGATGCGGTACGCCGTCTGCATGACGTTGCGGGAGTCGGAGGAGAGGTTCCAGCTGAGGCGGGGAGCCGCTCTTTCCACGACGGTGGGCCCGTCCATGTTCTCGACGAGCAGGCGCTCTACCCGGACTTCACCGGAGAGAGGCAGGGACAGCGCGCAAAGGCAGGCTGTCAGAAATATATTTCCGAGTTTCATCATAAAGTGATTTCAAGTTTTCCGATATCGGCACGGTTTCCCGCGGGCACTCCGTCCACAAGCACGGTAAGACCGGCACCGCGGCCGTAACGGCGGCCGTCGACATCCCACAGTACGGTTATGATGTGGCCGTGATAGGGCAGGGCGTCAAGACAGAACCAGTCCCAGGTGCCCTGCGGCAGCAAGGGATTGACGGTAAGTTTGTTCCCTTCCGAAGGCCGGATGCCCGCGAGCCCTGTCACCACGAGGTCGGCCCATGTGGAATGGTTGTACCACCGGCTGCGCTCCGCGTCGCCGAACACCCACTCGCCGGTTATTTCATCTTGATACTCACCCACATACGGGATGCCTTTCTTGTGCTGGGACACTTCGTACTTCTTCATCTCCCTCCACCAGTCGGCCTTGCCCGCCACTTCCTGGGGACCGTAGTCGTTCAGGAAATTGGCCAGGGCCGTGAGTGTCTGGGAAGTGGCGAAGGGCCAGATGGCTCCGTCCCATTCGCAGGTGCGGAACCCGTGTGTGCGGAAAGCCGGGTGACGGCGTTCCGCGGTCGTCAGCCCGGCGGGTGCGCAAAAACCTTCGGGATCGTTCAGCTGGGCCCATGCGCAGTCGTATGTGCCCTTGTCCGGGATGCCGAAATACCAGGGTATGAATCCGATGGCCTCCCTGGCCTGGGCGAAGGAGCCGTCTTCCAGGACGGTCTCGAAAAAGGCGTGGTCCGGATTCCAGAGGGAGAGCACGCCGGCGCGTATCCTGTCCGCCTTGGCACGGTACTGCCCGGCCGAGACATGGTCGCCCGCCATCTCCGATATCCTGGCGAGGGCCACCGAATTGGCGTACATGTAGCTGTTGATGGTGGGCCGGGCATTCTGCACCCTGCGTCCGCCGCTTATGGACTCTTCCATGCCGTCCTTGACGTCGTGCTGCCAAAAAAGGCCGTCGGGACGCACCCTGGTGTCTTCCCACTCCTTGTATTTCACCTTGAGGGGCTCCAGCTGGGCAAGCAGGAAGTCTTTCCTGAGATCCACCTTGTATTTTTCGAGAAGGGCATACGATGTCCATGAACTGAACTTGTTGTATCCCTTCATGGGGGAACCATCCTCACCGGTGAACCAAACCCTCATGTAGTCTTCTATCCATTTAGGGTCCCTGAGCCAGCGGCCCTCGTAGATATGGTGTCCCACCGCGCAGCTTATCATGTCCCATTTGTCGGCATGGCTGCGGTGGATGATGAACTCGGTGAGGGCGTAACCGTACGGGGTTTCAACTATATGCTTGCGGAATGCCCACCAGCGGAAGTACCACATCTGTTCGAACTCCTTGTCGGGACAGTCGAGAAGGGGGATGTTGTCCTGCATCCAGCCCCAGGCAAGGGAATCGGGGATGGCATTCACCACGGGTTCATCCTCCATCACATCGAAAAACTCCACCCAGTGGGAATAATCGCGGGCATCGAGTACCGGCCAGTCCTGCGCCGGACAAGAAACGGACAACGAAAGAGCCAGAAACAGTGTAGAAAATGTGTGGTTGATTGACATACAAATGCCAAATATAACACAAATACATCGAAAAAACCACAACAAATGAAAACGTTTGCATAATTTTTCAGCCCAACTTTGCTATTTCGTATTTTTACGTTATCTTCGCGTTATAAAGAAAAATCGAAAGCAAATCGAAATCAATACAAAAGAAAATGGAGAAAAAATACTCTGGCGTCATAGTTCCCATGGTCACCCCGGTGGACGCCCAAGGGAACATTGACACTGCCGCCGTAGGGCGCATCATCGGGACATTCTGCGACAACGGCCTGCACCCGCTCCTTCTCGGCACCACCGGCGAAGGCACATCCGTCAGCGGGGACAAGGGCGAAGTGCTGGTGGCCGCCGCCGCCGAAGCCGCCAAAGGGCGCTGCACGATCTATGCGGCAGTCAGCGGGTGCAAGATGGACACCTTGAAGGAGGACCTGCGCCGTTATGCGGCCGCGGGAGCCGACGTCCTCACTTCCACCCTGCCCAGCTACTACATCCTCACCACCGCTCAGATGGAAGAGTACTACAAGACCCTCGCCTCGGCTTCCCCCAAGCCATTCATGCTCTACAACATCAAGGGAACCACCCACATGTCCGTCCCGCTGGAGCTCGTGGAGAGCCTCAGCCATTTCCCCAACATAGTAGGCATGAAAGACTCCGAGAACGACCGTGAAAGGACTGCCCGCTGCCTCAAGATGCTCGAAGGCAGGGAAGATTTCTCCTACTTCATCGGCTGTGCCGCCAATTCGGCTTACGCCCTGTATCTAGGTGCCGACGGCATCGTTCCCAGCGGCGCCAACTTCGACCCTGTGGTGTACCGGGACCTTTATGCCGCAGCCCGCGCCGGCGACACCGCCCGCGCCGACGAACTCCAGCGGAAGGCGGTCTTCCTCGGTGACATCTACGCCGACGGCAACACGCTCGGGGAATCCCTCGCCGCCCTAAAGGTGATGATGGGCCTGAAGGGGCTCTGCGGCCCCGCCATGCTGCCCCCGCTCACCGAACTCGATCCCGGCAAGAAGGCCTCTGTCGAAAAACGCGCAATCGCATACGGCGTATGAACCCGGGACTCCATTGGATCGACTTTATAATAGTCTTCCTGTCGGTCGGCGCGGCCATATGGATAGGCCTGCACTTCGCACGCCGCCAGAAAACCACTTCGGGTTTCTTCACCGCCAGTGAAAGCCACATTCCGGCATGGGCCATCGGCATAAGCATCTTCGCCACCCTCATCAGCAGCGTCACCTTCCTCTCCTATCCCGAGGCGGGCTACAACGGCAACTGGATACTCCTGGTCCAGGGTCTGATGGTTCCCATCGTCCTCGTTGGGATGATAGGCTTCATAGTGCCCCTGTACCGGCGCGTCATCAAGATCAGCGCCTATGAGTATTTCGAGCGCAGGTTCGGCCTGCTCGCACGGGTATATTCCTCGCTGGCATTCGTGTTCACCAACTTCTCCAAGATGGGCACGATCTTTTTCCTGCTGAGCGTCGCGATAGCATCGTTCTTCGGCATCCATGCCACGAATCCGAACTATGTCACCCTGCTCTGCATCTTCATAGCCGTACTCGGGCTTACCATCGTAATACTCACGATGCTCGGCGGCCTCGAAGCGGTTATCTGGATGGACGTCCTCCAGGGTTTCCTCCTCATAGCCGGAGGCCTCGTCTGCGCAGGGCTCCTCCTTTTCCTTCCCGAAGGCGGCCCCTCCTACGTCATCAGCACCGCCTTCACCGAGAAGAAGATATCGCTTGGGCCATATTACTGGAGTCTTAAGGACCTGACATTCTGGGTCATGGTCATAAACGGCATCTTCTATGCCGTCCAGAAATACGGCACGGACCAGGCCATAGTGCAGAGGTACCTCACCGCCAAGGACGACCGCAGCGCCAAGAAGGCTTCATTCCTCGGCATCGGCCTCAGCGTCCCGGTTTGGACCCTGTTCATGTTCATCGGATCCTGCCTGTGGGTCTATTTCCACCAGACCCCGGCCCTGTCGGCCGAAGTGGCGCAGATGAACACCAGCGAAGTATTCCCCTACTTCATATCCACCCGCATCCCGGTCGGCATGGCCGGACTCGTCGTTGCGGCGCTCGTGGCTGCGGCCATCTCCAGCCTCGACTCCGACATGAACTGCATAGCCGCTATCGGCGTGCAGGACTATTACGCCCGGTTCAAGCCCAAATCCACGGACAAGCAGCGGCTCCGCGTAGGGCGCCTGATAATCCTCATCTCCGGGGTATGCTCCATAGGTGTGGGCATGCTGTATGCTTTCTGGGGAGGCCAGGGTATCCTGGGCACCCTATTCGGGCTTTACGCCATATTCTCCGCAGGCATCGTAGGCCTGTTCCTGCTCGGGCTCTTCTCGCGCAGGGCCAACAAGCAGGGCCTTTACGTCGGTCTCGCCTGCGCCGTGCTCTTCACCGCATGGGCGATGCTCACATCTCCCATGAACGTGGCCGGGGAAAAGAAGATAATCCTGGACCTCGGGGCCTGGAACTACACCCACCACACTTACATGCTCGGCGTTTACAGCCACATAATAGTGTTCGTCGTGGGATGGCTCGCCAGTTTCCTGTTCAAGTCCGAACCCGCCCCGGACAATCTTACCATATACGGTTATCTTGCCGAAAGGAAGGCCGAAAAGGCCGCAAAGAAGTCTGCGAATGAATAATCTGCCCATACTCGCAATAACCATGGGAGATCCCGCCGGAGTGGGTCCCGAAATAATTGCCGCCGCCCTGCTCAGGGACAGTGTCCGGGAACTTTGCCGTCCCCTAGTCGTGGGCGATGCCGGCGCGGTATCAAGGGCTGCCGCCCTGTTCAGTCCGGTTCAGGAAGTGCATGCCGTCGGCGACGTGTCTGGCGCCTCGTTCCAAAAAGGCGTGATCGACGTGTGGCAGATTCCCCGGGAGCATTGTCCCCCGAAGGACTATGAGTGGGGGAAGGTATCCGAAAAGTGCGGCGACGCGGCTTTCGTGTCCGTCCGCACCGCAATAGGGCTGGCAATGGCCGGCAAGGTGGACGGCACCGTAACGGCACCGCTAAACAAGGAGGCCCTCAACAAGGCCGGCCACCACTTCGACGGGCACACCGAAATATACGCGCACTTCACCGGCACGAAAAAATACGCCATGTTCCTCGCGGACGAGCACCTGAAGGTGATACATGTCTCTACGCACGTCTCCCTGAGGGAGGCTTGCGACAGGGTGAAGAAGGCCCGCATCGTCGAAGTGGCGGAACTGCTTCACGACGCCCTGGAAGACTTCGGCATCGCGAACCCCCGGATAGGGGTCGCAGGTCTCAATCCGCACGCCTCCGACGGCGGCCTCTTCGGCTGGGAGGAGCAGCAGGAAATAATCCCTGCGGTAGAGGAACTCCGAGGCCGCGGCTGGAGCGTCGCCGGGCCGGTTTCGCCCGATGCCCTCTACGCCCAGGCCAAATGCGGCAGATACGACGGTGTCGTGGCCATGTACCACGACCAGGGGCACATACCATTCAAGGTCCTCGGTTTCGACTGGGACCCGCAGACTGGAAAGATGTCGGCCGACAAGGGCGTGAACATCACCCTCGGCCTGCCTATCATAAGGGTGAGCGTCGATCACGGCACCGCCTTTGACGTGGCCGGAAAGGGTATTGCCAGCGCCGAAGGCCTGGTTTCGGCCATTGAATACGCGGCCCGCATGGCCGTGGGAAGGAGGAAAAGACTTTGATGCTTGTTTATGCGGACGACCTGAGCGGTGCGGCGGAAATCGCCGGACTGGGCGCGGCGAAGGGGTTCAAGTCCCTGTTGCGCCTCGACGTCCCTTCCCTCTCGGAAGGGGCCGACCTTCAGGTTGTCTCGCTGGACATACGTTCGCTTTCCCAGCCGGAAGCCAGGGAAAGGACAAGGGCTGCGGCATCGATCCGGCTTCCGGATTTCGTAAAAGTCGATTCCGCCTGCCGCGGGCACATCGGCATGATGGCGGAAATGCTTTCCTCCGGCCGTCCCTGCATCCTGGTGCCGCAGAATCCGTCCCATGGCCGTACGGTAAAAGACGGCATATACCGTATTGAAGGACAGCCCCTTTCCGAAACCGTCTTCGCCCGCGACCCCGAATGGCCGGCACGTGATTCCAACGTCTCAGCGCACGGAATACTGGATGCCGCATCGGAAGAAGACATCGACCGCATCGTGGATTCAGCTCCTGCGGACAGCCTTTTCATAGGAGCCGCCGACCTATTTAAAGCATTCCTGCGCAAGAAGCATCGTCACGGGCCGGCGACAGGGGCCCTTCCTGTGGAAGGAAGTCCCCGACACCGGGATACAACCCCATGGCCGGTCATTGCCGTATTCGGCTCCACCGTGAATCACGGCATTCCTTTCAACACCATGCCCCAAGATGTTTATGAAGGTTCAAAAGACGCGGACGAGTGGACCAAAGTCCTTGAAGAAGAATACCTTACAACTAACAATATAGCTTTCGGCGTCGGGTTCGGCAGGGGGCCCGCTCCCGATGGGAAAGACAGGCCGCGGCGTCTTGCCGCCACATTGGGGAAGGTGCTTAAAGCCCTCACCGGACGCCGTTCCCCGAACCTTCTGGTGATAGAAGGTGGAGCAACGGCCAGGGCCTGCATGAATGCGGTCGGCCTGGAAGAATTCAGCATACTGGGCTCCCTCTCTCCGGGAGTGGTAAGACTGGGACCGGTAAAAGGCGGCCCCGAAATAATCCTCAAGCCCGGGAGCTATCCCTGGCCCGAAGAATTGAAAAAATCGATAACTTTACAAATATGAAAAAGCCTGTCATCATCGCGGCCCTAGCAGCCGCCGTCGCCCTCGCTGCGGGATGCAGCGGCGGGAAGCAAACAAGCTATGCAGTGACCGAAGAAATCTCCGTCGCCGCAGCCAACTTCCTCCCCGGCAAGGCCATGACCGCCCCAAGGGACAGCTCCACTCTCCTGAGTTTCGTCCTCGACAACCGGGAAAGCATCCCCTTCAACCAGTCGGCAATACACGCAAATACCGATGTGGTGAAGCTGGCCCCCAATGCCGACAAGCCTTTCTTCGACGTACAGATAGCTCTCCCCATGCCCTCGGCCTATACCGAAAGCAGGGAAGGCTGGAGCCAGGACCAGGGCGAGCTCGTCGGTCTTGAGAAGGGTGTCTATTGGCACAATCATTCCCCAGGCTTCGAGATACTTCCCAACGGCGACGCCCTGGCCATCTATTTCAGCACCAAGGCCCATATTGCCGAAAAGGACACCAGCACCACCTTCATCCAGAGCCGCCAGCGCTTCGGCTCGCTCGAGTGGGACATGCCCGAAGTGTTCTTCAAGACCGACCGCTACAACGACCAGTCCGGCCTGCTCTGGACCGACGGAGGCAAGGTATGGTTCTTCGGCGGCGGACGTTACATCTCGGACTGGGTGCCTTTCAGGATAGCCACGTCCGAAGACTGCGGCGCCACCTGGACCTTCACCATCCCGCAGCTCGACAAGGCTGCCGAGAAGTATGAAGCCCAGCCCATCACCAGCGCATTCCGCGCTCCCGACGGCAAGATATACATGGCTTCCGACGGCGACGGCAGCAACAGTTTCCTGTGGATGAGTGCCGACGAAGGGCTTCACTGGCACGACCAGGGCGGACGCACAGGCGGACGCCACTCAGCGATCGTTCCCCTCGATGACAAAGGCACCCTGCTCTCTCTCGGCGGCAAGAACAACAACGTTGACGGGTGGACCCCGACCAACACCTCCACCGACTGGGGCGTAACCTGGAGCGGGAGCAAAGCCGCTCCCTTCCCTCCCCTCGGATCCGCACAGAGGCCTTCGCTCATCAGGCTCCAGTCCGGGACCCTCCTCTTCGTCAGTGACGCATATGTGATCAAATACAACACTTATCCTCCCGAATCCTGGGGCAAGCCCCATGAACCCTTCGCCGCCTTCTCGACGGACAACGGCAAGACGTGGCATTTCAAGACATTCCCCATCGGCGTCCCCCATCACAGCTTCACCCGTCACGAGCATAACTCGCTCGGCTATACCACCGTCCGCCAGGCGCCCAACGGCACCATCCATGTGCTGACCTCCGCCAACGCCAACAATCTCCATTACGAATTCAACGAGGCCTGGCTGTGGTCGGAAGAACCCACGGTATGGCAGCCCGTCAATGCAGTCGAAGGCGGTGAAGTGAAGGAATACAAGGAATATTGGAAAGATGCCAAGGGCCGCCTTACCAAGGCCCTCAAGAGCGTTTACAACGGACGCACCTGCCCCGACGGAAGGTTCCTGCTCGACGGCGAGGTGAAGGATTACTACCAGGACGGCACCCTCCAGTACGAGGCTGTCTATACCCTCGGCCGCAAGACCGGAGTCGAGAAGTTCTACGCCCCCGACGGCACCCTCCGCTGGAGCTGGGAGCGCGACCTGGCCGCCAACAAGGGCGTATGGACGCAGTACTGCCCCGACGGGAAAAAGAAGGTCGAATCGACCTGGACCCTCCTTTCCAAAGCCCGCGACCGCGAAACCTGCTTCATCGGCTATATCGCCAACGGCCCCGCCACGCACTGGGACGCCGAGGGCAACGTATGCGGCTCGTTCATGTTCACGGACGGCATAGGAAAGAAGATCGAAGAATAACCTATCCTGTAAATAATGAAAGAGAAAGCCATCAACACCAAACTCGTGGTGCGCCCTATCATAGGGTGCCTCACCCACACCCACTTCTGGGAAGGGCCCTGCAGGGCTGGACACCTGGAAGACATGACCACCGAAGCCGAAACCGCAGCCGCCGACAAGGCTTTTACCGAAGCTGTGGAACTGCTCAAGGGCGCCACCCCCGAAATAGAGTTCCTCCCGGCAGTGGACGCACGCTACAACGAGACTTTCGTAGTACCTAAAGAGGTTTACGCCCAGATAGAGGACAGGATAAACGAAGTTGACTTTTTCCTGTGCATGAACTGGCGCATCCCAAAACTGGAGCGCTACCACAAGACGACGGTCATCCTGCAAAACGGCAACGAAGGCATCGACTTCGCCGCCTACTGCCGTTCAATAGGC
>CAJOQW010000070.1 GCA_905236955.1 uncultured Bacteroidales bacterium | reverse complement strand
GCTGACGCCCAGGTCGAGATGTGTATATTTGTTGATTATCTTGGCTATTATGTCGAGCCCTCCGGTGGAGGCGTTGATATTGAAAAGTATGGCCTGGGAAATGCTGAGCATCAGCACGAAACATATCAGGTCCAGGACAGGTTCGCCCATCACCGACTGGGTGACGGCGGTGAACTGCGTGTTCGCCATGCGCATATCGATGAGTTTCTGCGCCGGGAGGATGGCCTCCCATACATCCATGAGCGGCCCCAGGATAAGGGCGGTGTAAACGGTTTTGGCTCCGAATTCCTTGCCTATCAGGATCCATGCTAGGATAAGCAGTATGGCATTGATGATGAATACCATCCAGGATACCTTGATATTGATGCCGGCGGCTTCCAGGATGGTGGAAAGGACTATGGAAAGACCGGAAATGCTTCCGACGATGAGCTTGCTGGGCACCAGGAAATAGTAAACGGCCGCGGCGCCGAAGAACATGCCTACGGTCATGATGATGAGCTCCTTCCAGAATTTCCATGTGGAAAGGTAGCCGAGAATCTTGTTCATAGATTGGTTATGTGGTTTCAGGTTGTGCGGCTATTCTTTGATGCAGCGGACCGAGGCCCCTATGGTCTGCTTGTCGAGGGCTGTCGCGAAAAGGGTGCCGGAACTGACATTGATATACCGGGCCACGGCGTCTTCTCCGTTCTGGTCCGATGTCCAGAAGACGGCGTAATTGTCCAGCCCGTCGAAATCGGGGGAAACGCCCGTATAAAGGAGGTATCCTACGGGAATGGCGGTGAAAAGGGTGCTGTTGGTTATCTTGACTTCCGGCCAGTAGGTCCACATGGTATTGCCGTTGAAAGATACGTCCCCCATCAGTTCACCCGCAACCCCCGGGACATCTTCGAAAACCTTGGCTGAACTTGCTCCTGCAGCAGTGGCAAGCGCTGCGAAATCGCTGTCGGAAGGGAGCCTCCACCCGGCCGGGCAGGCCTCCTTGGCCTCTTCCCAGGTATAGAACCTGCCGAAGATCTCTTCCATGCTCTGCGAAGACGCATACGGCTTCCCCGCCCCGTTCCAGGCCAGGTTGCGCAGCATCCAGGTGGCGTCGCCTATCTTCTTTACCTGATACTCCTTCCCGTCCCTTGGGTCGGTGAAAGTCTCTGTGGAGGGAGTGAACGGGTGGCCGGTCAGCGAGCCGCCTTCGAGCGAAGGATCGACTATCGTGAAGGAGAGACCTTTGGAAGATGCGTAATAACCGTCGGCCCATGCCGAGACGGAGAGCACGAAGGTGGCGAGGGAGTCGCTGCTTATGGTAAAATCGAACTTCGGCTTGAGGGTAGCGGGATCGCCTTCCTTCCTGAGGGTGTCGGTGACTTTTTTCAGGGGGTCGTACCAGCTGAAGCCCAGCAGGGTGTCGGCCTTGTTGTCCCTGTAAACCCCGGTGGCGACGATATGGTAGATGTCGCCCTTCTTGACATATGTAGGCATGCCGTACACCTTCATCGAACCGGAAAGGTAGTTCGAAGTGTCTTCTTCCTTGTCTTTGCAGCCCGCTGCCGCCAGCAGGACCGCAAGACACATCAGCCAATGTTCAATCTTCATAAAACGACAATTATCTTGCAAAGATAATCATTTATGCAAATACTTTGCCGAACGGCTCATTCCGTGACAAGGCCTATCTTGAGCCACTGGTCCACGAGTTTCTGCGCATCCCTGTAGGCGGTGTCGGCATCAACCTCGTATTCCTCGAGGAGGAGGTTCTTGAGGTCGGTGACGGTGAATTCCTTTCCTTCGACGGCCCTCCACAGGTAGGCCGCGGAATCGTTGAGGGATACCATCTTGTTGAAATTCACCTGCGAGGGACCTTCCCCGGTGATGATGAACTCGCCTGCGAGCGGGCGAAGTTTGAAACCTTCTGCTATTTTCATATCGTAATGTGTTTTATCCTTCTGTAAACTGCCAGGTAATAGCGCCTTGCCACCCTGGGTATGGCCATCCATCTGCGCCAGCTGCGCATCTGACGGGCAGACG
This sequence comes from uncultured Bacteroidales bacterium, assembly GCA_905236955.1. Classification (GTDB taxonomy): domain Bacteria; phylum Bacteroidota; class Bacteroidia; order Bacteroidales; family UBA932; genus Cryptobacteroides. The sequence continues at coordinate 169 of CAJOQW010000070.1, read as the reverse complement.
AAGGGTCCGTCACCGTACCGTCCGGATGCTGGATCTGCTTCACCACGCCCGCTATATCGCAGGGGCGGCAATGCTCGGTGCCGCGCCAGTTGCCGTCCCCGCGGAGGGTCACCCCGCCTTCCCCGGCACCGATCACCCTGTGCAGGACATACCTCCCCTTGGACACTTC
>CAJOQW010000069.1 GCA_905236955.1 uncultured Bacteroidales bacterium | reverse complement strand
GTGAGGGTGGTGGCGTCGGTGAATATCTTGCTGCAGTTGTTGCTTATCCAGTATCCGCCCGATGCGGCATAGGCCCCGTACGAAGCGATGAGGGGTTTCTCCTCGCCCAGAAGGTCGAGTTCATGCTTGATCTTCTCGCTGGCGAGCACGCTGCCGCCGGGGGAGTTTACGCGAAGGACCACGGCCTTGATGCTGGAGTCGGCCTTCACCTTGTCGATGATTGCGGCGAACCTGTCGCCGGCGACTTCCCTGGCCTCCTTCCCGTCGACAATCTCGCCTTCGGTGTAGATGATGGCTATCTTATTCTTTGACTTGGTGTTGGGCAGCACCTTGGCGGCCGCATAATCGGCGAAATCGATGAAAGATACTTCACTGAACTTGTCCTTCACCGCGAGTGTGGTGAGCTTGTCCTTAAGGCCCTGGCGGGTTACCAGCCCATCTACCATGCCGGCCTTCAGGAAGTCTTCCGGGAGGCAGAGCTCAAGGTTGTCTATAGCGGCGTCGAGGGTCTCCTCCGCCATTCCCCTTGACTTGCATATGTCACCGCGCATGGTGCTCCACAAGGAGTTGACCAGGGTCTGGTATTGGAAAGTGTTCTCGGGGCTGGATGAATTGCGGGTGAACATCTCTCCGGCGCTCTTGTATTTACCGTGACGGATCAGCTGCACATTGACCCCGAGTTTGTCGAGCAGGTCTTTCAGGAAAACCGACTGGGTGCTGACGCCGGTCATGGTGATTGTCGCACCCTGGTATTCGGTCATATATATTTTGTCCGCCACGCTGGCCAGCCAGTATCCGCCTGTGGTGGGAGCCTCTACATATGCCACGATGGGCTTGCCGCTGCTGCGGAATGCGGAAAGGGCCTTGCGGAATTCCTCGACGGCGGAAACGCCCGACATATTGCCATCGGTCTTGAGGAAGATGGCCTTGACGCCTGCGTCTTCGGCCGCCACCTGGATGGCCCTTGTCGCCTGGAGGGCGCCCACCGTGGGAAGGGTCGCGCCGCCGGCGAAACTGAAGCCGGGATTGATGCCTGTGCCGGGGTTGGACTGTTCGCCGAGCACGAATGCCGACATGTCGACAGCAAGTATGCCGCTGCGTGGGATCACCGTCTTGCCGCTTCCGGCGGCGGTGCCCATTGCGGTCAAGGCTCCCCCGATGATGAAGAAACAGATGAATCCGAAAAGGAGCAGGCCGCAAATTACGGCAAGGAGCATTTTGAGGAAATCTTTCATTGATGGATTTATTTTATCTTACAAAAATAAGTAAATTTGCAGAACTATGACGCAAAAACCCTCCATACCCAAGGGGACCCGTGATTTTTCCCAGCAGCAGATGGCCTGCCGCAACTATATATTCGATACGGTAAAGGAAGTCTTCCGCAAATACGGCTACTCCGAAATACAGACCCCTTCGATGGAAAACCTTTCCACGCTCCTGGGCAAGTACGGTGAAGAAGGCGACAAGCTCCTGTTCAGGGTGCTCGATTCGGGCGATCCTTTCGACAAGGTGGATTTCGACAGTTACAGGAACGGTGAAGGCGGCTACCGCAGCGCCGCCCTGTCCGCCGCGCTATGCGGGAAGGGGCTCCGCTACGACCTTACCGTGCCTTTCGCCCGCTATGTGGTGCAGCATTACTCCGAGCTGAGTTTCCCCTTCAAGCGTTTCCAGATCCAGCCGGTCTGGCGTGCGGACCGTCCCCAGAAGGGCCGTTACCGCGAATTCTACCAGTGCGACGTCGATGCCATCGGCAGCAATTCCCAGTTGCTGGAACTCGAGCTGGTGCAGATAGTGGAGGAGGTCTTCCGCAAGCTGGGCATCCGGGTGCTGCTCAAGATCAACAACCGCAAGGTGCTCCAGGGCCTTGCCGAAGTGTGCGGATATCCCGACAAAGTCGTTGACATTACCGTGGCCATCGACAAACTGGACAAGATAGGCTTCGACGCCGTAGCCGAAGAGATGCTCTCGAAGGGCATTTCCAGGGAGGCCGTCGCCGTGCTCGAGCCCGTGCTCAGGCTCAGCGGCACCACGGCCGGAAAACTCGCTGCCATGCGCGGGGTCCTTGCCGGTTCACAGGAGGGTCTCAAGGGCCTGGATGAACTGGAGGAACTCTTCGGATATATAGCCTCGGCCGGCATAGGCTGCCCGGTGGAAATCGACCTTTCCCTTGCCCGCGGCCTCAATTATTACACCGGGGCCATATTCGAAGTCAAGGCCCTGGACTGGGCGATAGGCAGCATCTGCGGCGGCGGCCGCTACGACAACCTCACGGGCATCTTCGGCCTTCCCGGCATGTCCGGCGTGGGCATCAGCTTCGGGGCGGACCGTATCTTCGACGTCCTTACCGCTCTGGACAAGTTTCCCAAGGGCCTGGGGTCGGCCACCACTCTGCTTTTTGCCAACATGGACCAGGCCTCCGTGGAGTATGTTCTGCCGGTTGCGGCGGCGCTCCGCGGGAAAGGCATTCCGGTAGAAATTTATCCCGATCCTTCCAAACTCAAGAAGCAGTTCGATTATGCCGACAGGAAAGGGATACCCTTCCTGAGCATCTGCGGGTCTTCCGAGGCGGCGGAGGGCAAGGTCAACGTCAAGAACCTCTCTTCCGGTGAGCAGAAGTCCTTCGCAAAGGACGACGTCGATGCCATTGCGGCTTTCCTAGCCTAGGGTGATTTCCACTATTCGTTCTGTGGAAGGGGATACCTTGAGGGAGTCCCCTATACGCTCGCACAGCAGTGCGCCCACATGCCCTTCGCGTCCGTCCGGGTGCTCTAGGACTATGGCCTTCCCTTTCATTGGCAACCCCCATTTGAGATCGACGAACAAGTCGGAGAGTTTCTTCTTGCCGTTGAGCCCGAGTGGTACCATCCAGTCGCCTGCTTCCCATCCCCTAAGGGTGAAAGGGAAGGGGAGTTTGCTGCTGTCGGCGATGAGGCAGCCTTCCTGGCGTTGCAGTTTCAGGTCCCTGGGCCTGTCATAACATTTCACCAGGATATTCCGACCCTTGAAGGAATATTCTCCAGGACCGGGGATGGTCAGCCGGATGCCTTCGGAGTCCGTTTCCCTGCGGCTCAGGATGATTTCCGACGAGGTGGTTACCGCCTTCCATGCCGGGGCTTCGAAGGTTTTGCCGCTTATCGTGCCCCCCGAACGCAGCAGTGCCGAAAGGGCCAGGATGACGTTTTCGTCGAAGCCGTAAGGCTCCAATATCCTGAACAGCACATACTCCCAGTGCTTGAGGCCGAGCAGGGCCGGGATGGAAATGGAGTCTTCCTTGCCCGGCACAGTCACGGCAGGCGCCGAGGTGCGGAAATAATCCTCGGCTATGTCGTCAACCTGGGCGAAATGCCTTATGTCCGAGCCCAGGGTCCTGAGATAGGAGGGGTTGATCTCCCCGAAGATCGGGAAGACCCCGTTGCGTATCTTGTTCCGCTTGTAATTGCCGCTTGCGTTTGTGCTGTCCTCGCGGTGCGGGACTCCGTTCACCGTCATCCATGAGGATATTTCCTCGCGTGTAGTCCCCAGAAGGGGCCTGAGTATCAGCCCCCCGCCGGGCATCTCCCTGTCGCCCATGCCCCTGAGGCCCCTGGAACCGGTGCCCCTCAACAGGTTGAGCATGAGGGTCTCGGCGTTGTCGTTGGCGTTGTGGGCTACGGCCACGGCATCGAAATGCTCCTTCGAGAGCAATTCCGCGAACCAGGCGTAGCGCAGCTCGCGCGCAGCCATTTCAATGCTGATGCCTTTAGTGGATGCGAACTCCGACGTTTCGAATCGCTTTACATAAATGGGAAGGCCGTTCCAGGCGCACCATGAGCGGACGAACTCCTCGTCGCCGTCGGATTCTTCCCCGCGGAGGCCGAAATTGCAGTGGGCGACGGCCAGATCCGCTCCGGGGAAGATATCCCCGGCCCTTGCTGCCATGTACATCGAATCGATGCCGCCGCTGACCGCAAGCAGGATCCTCATGTTACTTCGTCCCGAAGGTCCAGGTGAAACTGAAGGTGGTGAACTCCTTGAACTGGATGCGCTGGGTGGGATTCAGCCCTTCCTCGTCGGCGATCAGCACGTTGGGGTCGTAGATGAGCCAGGTGTTGAAGCCCAGTTTGAAGAACTTGGCTATCTGCCAGGTGACCTTGTTGTCCCAGTTCACGCGGAGGTCGAGGGGATGGTCGAGATAATCCGAGAACAGCACCAGCTGGGTCTCGTAGCCGAACTTGTCGTTCACGTTGAACTTGAGGTTGGCCTTGACCTGGGCACCGAGCTGGAACTTGAAGCTCCTGTAGTTGGCGCCGATGCCCGGGTCGAGCCCTTCCTCGAGCAGCTCCATCCCGTAGGTCTTGCGGAGTTCGGGGATGCGGACCGCGGTGATGCCGCCGGTAAGGGGAGATATGTTCATGTTGAACCAGGCGTTCGGGGTCCAGTCCATACCGAGACCTAGATTCAGGTAGCCGGGGGAGAGGAAGCCCGATTTGAGGGTGGCCGCCTCGCTCCAGGTCTGTCCTTCGGAGGGGGTGTTGTACTTGTAACCGTTGCTGAACTGGGAGCGGATGTCGAGCATGGCCGAATAACTCCATTTGGAGTCCTTGTTGGTCTTGTAGGCATACTTGCTCTCAAGGTATATGCGGTCTGTGCTGCGCTGGATGACATCTTCCTTGTCCTCGCTCCAGAGGAATCCGTACTGGAGCTGGAGACGGTTGTTCCATGAGGCCAGGTCCTTGGCATAGTTCGCCCCGGCGTCCAGGCCGGTGTTGAAGGTGGCGGTGTTGAATCCGCCCGCCGCCCAGTTGGAGAGGTTGGTCTGGTTGATTCCGAGGTCGAGCACCAGCGACTTCTTCCAGTTGCTGGGCTTTGGAGCCTCGGCCTTTTCCCTGGGGGCGTCGGCTATGGCTTTCGCCGCGGCGGCAGCAGCGTCCTGAACGTTGTCCTGTGCCATCGCGCTCACGCAGGCGACAACTGCGAAAGCAATGGTTATCATGGTCTTTTTCATATCAGTAAGCAATTGCGAACACTACTCTCCTGCTGGAGGGCTTTCCGGTGAAGATGTCCTTCCCTTCTTCTTCGCAGACGAAGGAATCGACGGGGATGCAGCGGATGGTAGCCTTGGTGGCGTCCTTGATGGCCTGCTCGGTTTCGGCGGTGCCGTCCCAGTGGCAGAGCAGGAATTTGCCGGTCTGGATCTTTTCCTTGAATTCTTCCCAGTCGTCGCATTTTTCCACATGCGATTCGCGGAAATCGACGGCCTTGCGGTAGATGTTGTCCTGGATGTCCTTGAGGAGGCCTGGAATATATCCGGCCACATTCCCGATGGGCATGGTCTCCTTTTCGAGGGTGTCCCTGCGGAATACCTCGATGCTGCCGTTCGCGAGGTCGCGGGCCCCGAGGGCGAGGCGTACCGGCACGCC
>CAJOQW010000068.1 GCA_905236955.1 uncultured Bacteroidales bacterium | reverse complement strand
AGTTCTTGCATATAAAGCCCTGGGTAAGAAACACTTCCGCGTCGGGTTCCCGCGCCATCAGGGGCAGCAGGTGCGAGGCGATGTACTCCGGATCGGGCTCTCCCTGCTGGTTCAGTTTCATGAAATCGAGGGCGGGGATGAGCTCTGCCTTCACGCCCTGTTCCTCCATATAGTAGAGCATGAGATGGGTGGAGAGGAGTTCTCCCTGGGCCACGAGGATCTTCTCCTGCGCCGCGGTGAAGAGCTGCTTGCAGAAGGTCTTGAGATAGGCGAACACTTCCTTTACGTAAGCTGCCGCCTTTTCACGGGCCGGCGCGGTGCCGTAGAGTTTGGCAATGACTCCGTCGTACCTGGCTTCCAGCGCCCTCAGGGTGTCGATGGCCCCTTCCTTGTTGCGGTTTAGAAGATACCCCGCCACCTCGAGGAGAGAGTTGGTCGTGCCCGACATGGCCGACAGCACCACGAAAGGCTGCTTCTCGCGGGCTATGAGCTCCGCCACCTTCCTTATCCTGTCCGGAGACCCTACCGAAGTCCCCCCGAATTTCATGACTTTCATCGTCTGCAATCTTTAAGAACAAAAAAACCACATACCCGGATACCTGCCGGGATATGTGGTTAAGCGCCGTAAATATAATAATTATTTCAGAATATCCTCTCCATCAGCTGCCATTTGTCGGTGGAGGGTGCAGACGGGTCACAACCCTGGAACTGAGCCACATACGCCTCCCATTCCGCCTGTCGGGGAAGGGTCGCGAGACGGGCGTTGTCGCGCACGAAGTCGAAGTCGTCGACGGTGTCCATGATCATGAAGAGACGGGTGCCGCGGCGATAGATCTGCATATCCACGATACCCACTTCACGCTGGCCGGCGATGACCTCCGGCCATACGTGGCGGTGGGCTTCCAGGTATTTTTCAATGAGCTCCGGGTCGTCCCGGAGCTCGAGTGTCTGGCAATAACGTTTCATTATTTGTAGATGGGGCCGAAGTTTTCGCAGGCGCGGAAGTCCGCTCCTTCCTTGTCCATTCCGAAGGCATTCCATGCCGCCGGGCGGAAGATCTTGTCTTCCGGAACATTGTGCATGCATACCGGGATGCGGAGCATGGAGGCGAGGGTTATGAGGTCGGCTCCGATGTGTCCGTGGGCGATGGCGCCGTGGTTGGCCCCCCAGTTGTTCATGACGCTGTACACATCCTTGAAGCAATCCTTGGAGGCATCGAGGCGCGGCACGAACCAGGTGGTGGGCCAGGTCGGGTCGGTGCGCTTGTCCAGGATGTCGTGCTGCTCCTTGGGGAGCTCGGCGGTCCAGCCTTCGGCTATCTGAAGCACCGGACCCAGGCCCTTGATGATGTTGATGCGCAGCATGGTCATGGGCATGCCGCCGCGGGTGACGAAGTGCGAGGAATAACCTCCGCCGCGGAAATAGTCGCGGTCCGCCGGCATCCAGCTTGTGGCCTTGAGACAGGCTTCGACATCTTTCAGGTCCATCTCCCAGGGGAGTTTCATCGTGGGCTTGCCTTCGGCGTCGTCCATGGCTCCGGTGGCATCGAGGGTGGTGGCTCCGGAGTTGATGAGGTGGATGAAGCCGTTCGCGGCGAGGCCTTCGGGAGCCTTGCCGGTGACGCGCTCAACGGCCTCGGGGCTCCAGTAGGTGCGCACGTCGCTGAACATCACCCCCTTGTTCGTGAGCAGATGCCCGAACAGCATCGAGATGCCGTTGAGCGAGTCGTTCTCGGTGGCGAGCACCTTGGCCTCGCGGATGCCGTTCCAGTCGAACGAGGTGCACATGAGGCTCTCGGGGAAGTCGAAGTTGGGCTTGTAGTCGGTCCACTGGCGCTGGCCCTGGATACCTCCAACTATGGCGTTGTGGCCGAGGGCTTCTTCCTTGTAGCCCATCTCCAGCAGCTTGTCGTTGCCCTCCATGAGGTCGCGGATGATCATCATGTTCTTGACGGTGAACTCCCAGTCGGCGTCCTTCTCGGCGCGGGTCTTGCCTTTGCCCTTGCCGTTGAAGGTGGTCATCGGCGTGCCGGGGAAGAGCGGGCGGTCTTCGTTGTAGTCGTGACCTTCCTGGGGCTTGCAATACTTGTCCACCCACTCCATTGCTTTCTTGAACTCGTCGTGGTCGTAGATGCCGAAGTCCACCCTGCGGAGGATCTCCACCATCTCAACGTACTCGGTGCGCATTCCAAGGTAGTCCTGGAGGAAGTCGGCGTTGACGATGGATCCGGCTATGCCCATGCAGGTATTGCCCATGCTCAGGTAGCTCTTGCCGCGCATCGTGGCGACGGCCTGTGCGGCGCGTGCCCAGCGGAGGATCTTTTCGGCCACATCGGCCGGGATGCTGTTGTCGGCGAGGTCCTGGACGTCGTGTCCGTAGATGCCGAAGGCGGGCAGGCCCTTCTGTGCGTGTGCCGCGAGGACGGCTGCCAGATAGACTGCTCCCGGGCGCTCGGTGCCGTTGAAGCCCCATACCGCCTTGGGCCAGTGGGGATGCATGTCCATGGTTTCGGAACCGTAGCACCAGCAGGAAGTTACAGTGATGGTGGCGCCGACGCCTTCGCGCTCGAACTTGGTCTGGCAGGCTGCGCTTTCGGCCACGCGGCCTATGGTGGTGTCGCTTATCACGCACTCCACGGCACTGCCGTCACCGTTGCGCAAGTTATTGGTTATCAGGTCGGCCACTGCATGCGCCAGAGCCATGGTCTTCTCTTCCAGGCCCTCGCGTATTCCGCCCTGACGGCCATCGATTGTCGGGCGGATTCCGATTTTGGGATAAGTGTTCTTCATTTGCGGATAGTTATATCGTACAAATATAATCATAATCGAAAACAAATGAAAGTGCCTGGAAACAACGAAAAAACCCGACGCTTTTGCGCCGGGTTCCGTGCATTATCATGGACGGTTATCGAACCTTGACTCTCACAATCTTGCCATGGATGCAACGACAATGCGCACGCACCCTGACAAGAATCGGATACTCCACCCTAATGGAAATCCGAACTTCGTCGTACGGTGTTCTCATAATAATAAAAGATTTAAAGTCCGTTTGGATGAAGAACACGTGGAGGAGGTTCAAAGTACTCCCCTCGGTTAATAGACTATTTTAAAAAGGAAAACGGACATCTATTAAGGGCTAGACGTCCGTTCTAAGATAACTGGACTTTATTATCTTTTATCGCTTGCAAAGATAGAGAAAAAACTTGAACCTCCAAACAAAAAGACAGCATCGTCTGATGCTGTCTCCT
>CAJOQW010000067.1 GCA_905236955.1 uncultured Bacteroidales bacterium | reverse complement strand
GTGGTTCCTCCCTTTGTAACTATTTTTCCATCAGATACATGGATATCTTCCAGCACCATCCTGTCGGAGATGTAGTCCCAGCTGTAGCCGAGGTCGCAGAGAGACTGGGCCGTCTTGCCTATCGCGCTTTGGACCGGGGTGTTCTGGTTCATATGGAAGAACATTTTCTCCCTGCCGCGAACGGAAAACATTTCGGTGGCGTCGAAGAACAGCAGCACGTCGTTGTCGGGCTTGCCGGCCTGGAGGAAACTCTGGCAGCGTGTCACATAGGAATTCAGCGCGCTGAAGTCGGCCCAGAAAGGATTCACCGGCTGGAAGTGCACGGCGGCATAGAACAGGAATCCCGGCCATGCTGCGTCGTTGGGGGACATGCAGGTGCCATGGTAGAAAATGTGGTTTACACCAGACAGGAAATAGGTGTCCATGGCCTCCTTCGCGTCCCCCAGATTGGACCTGAAGTGCTCGTCGAGCCATGTTGCGGACTCTGACGAGGTGAGGGGCTTGTCGGTGACGTGGGCGGCGGACGAGGCAGTCTTCATGCCGATGATGCTCTGGCCCTCCGTCTCCGGGACGTCGCTCACCGAGTAGAGGTCGAGGATGTTAGCGGGGGAGCCGTGGGCCTGGTTGCGTATGCCCTTGCCCTGGGCGGCAGCCCATTTCTGCCATGTCACGGAATACTTCTCACGGAGGAGTTCTCCTATGGTGGTGCGGTAATCGTATAACACCCGTTCTCCTACCTCGGGATCGCTGCCCTCTCCGATCAGGTCGATGAAGTGGGGAAGCAGATCATAGCCGCGCCTGGCCTTGAATTCTTTCAGGAATTCAGGAGTCCAGTCGGACTGTCCGCGGGCGTCGTCCACCTCGTAAGAGTCGTTGAAATAGTAGCGTATCGTGCTGACATCGTATCCTTTGAACGCTTCGTCGAAATAGGAGAGATAGTGCTTGATGGCTTTGCCAGAGAAGTGGTCTATCACGTCGCCTTCACCGCCGGGACCGGCCCTTTCCACCATCTTTCCATGCCATCCGAGGAAAAGGGCGCACACTGTCCAGTCGCCTTCGGGGGCCGTCCAGTCGAGGGTGCCGTCTTCCTTAACAAGAGAAGTGAGGTCCTGGAAACTGCCGTCCCCGCTGTTGGCTGTTACGGCAATGAGAGGCAGGTCCTTGGGATAGCGCACCTGTTCGAAAGCGTATTGCTGCAGGCTGTCATTGGCCGCTACGGGATATTTCATGTGGTCGAAATCCGTCTTCTTTCCCGCCGTGCCCAGGATGGGATCCTGCACCATCGCCACTTTGTCGCCAAGGGTTTCTCCGCCCTTGAGCTTCCACATCTTGTATTCCAGGTTGCGGCATGCGTCCTCGGGAGTTACCCAGTTACCGCCGAACGGCCAGCCGGAAGCGTTGGCGAGGTCGATGCCCAGATCCTTCTCTTCAGCGGCCTTGAGGGTGTACTCGAAAAGGTCCATCCATTCGGGGCTCAGGTAGGTAAGATACCGGTCTTCGTAGCCTTTGGCGCCATAGATTGTAGTAACCTCCATTCCGCCGAGTCCGGCTTCGGAGTATTGGACAAGGGCGGTATCGATATCGGCCTTGGTAAACGAGCTTCCGGGCCACCACCAGCGGGTCCAGGGTTTGGTCTGCCGGGTGATTTCCGGCCATCCGAGCTTTCCGCTTTCGGGAACCGGGGCGGAACCGGACTTGTTCTGGCTGCATGAGACGAGTGCGAGGAGTGCAGCCGTCAGCAGCGGGACGATGTGTTTTTTGTCCATTATTATCCTGGGTTTTTGGTTATTTCACAAGTTTCGCCATTTCACTGGCGGCAAGAAGGAAGCATCCTGTTCCGAAGTCTTCGAAATCGGGGATGCGGTCGTAACTGAGGGGCTGCGCTTCCTTGGGCTCCTTGCCCGATCCCTGGGAGTAGCCGATGAAGCCGTTGTCGTGGATGCATATGCGGTTGAGGCCGTTCCAGCCCCGTACTACCGCAGGGAGATAATCCTTCTCGGAGAGCCTGCCGGTGCGTACGCCCCATGCGAGACCGTAGATGAACATGCTTGTGCCCGTGGCTTCCGGGCCGCCGAAATCGTCCGGGTCGGCGAGGGAGCAGTTCCAAGTGCCGTCGCTGCGCTGGCAAGCCACAAGCGCCTTTGCCATTGCCATGAAATCATCCTCGAGCACAGCCCTGTGCGGATTGTCGGCGGGAAGTTCCTCGAGCACCCTCACGAAATTGGCGAATACCCAGCCGTTCCCGCGGCTCCAGTAGCACTGTTTCCCATTGGGGGTGGTGTAAGGCGGACAGAAAGCCACGTCGCGCCACCAAAGGCCGTCTTCAGGGTTCCAGAAACGTTCGCGGGCCCAGTTGTACATCTGCCAAGCCTTTTCGAAGAACTCGGGCCTGCCGGCGGTGACACCGTATTTCACGAGGCCCGGCATCCCCATCTGGATGGCGTCGATCCATGTCCAGTCTCCCTCGGATTCCCCGGTCGAGAGTATATTGTCGAAGCAGGTGGTTACATTCGCGATCATCTTCGCTTCGCCATATATGCGGTACATGTCGATGTAGGCCTGGGCGCAGCAGTAATTGTCCGCGTTGCGGGTCAGGGGCTGGCCGTTGCGCATGTTCCAGCCGAAAAGTTCGCCCCATTTCATCGTATAATCGAGATATTCCTGCTTAGGGTCCACCTCGTGAAGGGCCATAAGGCCTTCGAAATAGACGCCCCTCGTCCATATGTTACCCTCGTAGGAGCGGTGCCTCGAAGGGAACGGGACCGGTTTGGAAGGATCGGGGAACTTGCGCATGAAATAGCCGTTCACGAGCCTTGCCTGCGCTATCACCTCGTCTTCGGTAGGGGTGGGTTTGTAGAGAGGGATCAGGTTCACTTCCGAGCAGAGACCCGCTTCCGAAGTCCTGGAGGTCGTGACCGCAACGTCGAGCAGATTTATGCCAGGTTTCAGCATCTTGCCTATCCTGAGGGTGTACGGGGCTTTGGCAACGCTTCCGGCCTTCTCGCCGTTTATATACACGACGGCTTCGTCGCGCACCTCGCCCAGGTCGAGCATCCAGTCGTCGGCGGCGGAGGGCTGTGCGAGTTCGATGGCAGTGGTATATGTGGCGGAGCCCGGGGAGGGTACCACCTTGTCGGTGGATTTTCCGTCGATGCTCCATGCCTTGTCGACCGGGATGGGGTCGCCCATGCTGAAATTGCCGTTTTCCTGTTGTGGGGCGGGCTTGCATTGTGCCGCCAGCAGCATGACAGCTGCGAAAAGGGTGAAGTTCTTTATATCCATACTGCGATTAATTTTCAAGGGTTATGGCCATGAGTCCCAGCACTACATCGCCCGACAGGGTGGTGAGGGTGAGGCTGTCCAGATCTTTCCTGCCGTCGAGAGGCATCTTCAGGATTATTCCTGCTCCTCCGGGGATTATCCTGTCGGTGGGCTTGGGCTTCTGGACCCCGAATCTTTCGTTCTCTTCGGCAAGGCCCCACTTCAAGTCGAGTTCCCGGCTCACGCTGCCATCGGAGAAGAGCACCCTGTACGGGCGGACGGGGCAGGAGCGGAAGGCATAGTCGTCGAGATAGTAGTCCTGATGTATGGGATACCAGTTGACAGGATTGTAGAGTGGCATGGTGGATGTGCTGCCGTCGGCGTAGGTGACCGTTACCATGCCGTTGTCGATCCGGCTCTGCATGTTCTCGGTGCTGCCGGCCATCAACAGCCATGCGTAGCGGGCGCGGCCTTCCAAGGGTACGCTCACGCTGTCGGGGTAATTATCCCAGAGTGAAGTGTAAATGATGTTGTGCCCTTCGGAAGGGGACTTGAACCTCAGTCCCAGGCCGGTGTCGAAGACCCCGTCTTTTATCCTTGCCCTCATGCCGTCGTCCTCTATCTCATAAGTTTCCAGAGGTATGCACCATTCGCCCACCCCCTGCTTCGGGAGCTGGAGGGTGGTGAAAGGAGGCCTGGGGGAAAGATACTCGTTGCGGAAGATGTCGTCGACGCTGGAGTTGAAGGCCGCGCTGATGTCCACCATGCGGCTTCTCTTCGCGGTGCGTCCGGTTATTTCTCCCAGGCCCATCTCCGCCATGTAGGCGGGGGAGTCGAGCACGTCCTTTGCCATCGGGGCCTCCTTGTACTTCGGGGCGGGCGGAAGGTCCCTGCGGTCTATCCTTATGGTCTGGACGGCATCGGCGGTGCCTTCCACCTCGAGGTAGGCACCTCCGTTGTTTTCCTGGACCACTATCTTGAGTGGGCGGTTGAAATCCTGGGTTATCTCATATATGTCCACGGTGCCTTCACGGCGGAAACTGTAAGAAAGGTACGGGGTCTTGATGGAGGCTTCCTGCCACTGCGCAGGGAAGGCCTGCCGTATTATGCAGCGTCCGTAGAGGGCCTCGGGGATGATTCCGAACAGGCCGTTGATGACGGCCCTCGTGGTTATGCCCACATTGTCGGCGAAGTCGCGGTAGGCCTCGCTCTTGGCCTTGTCGTAGTAGCTTATCTGGCCGAAATTGCCGGGGCATGCCCCAAGATACATCTCGTCCAGGATGTCGGCCTTGAGCAACTTGAAACCGGAATCGCTGCGGCCGGCCTGAAGATAGGCGAGGGCCATGTTGGCCACTTCTTCGTGTGCTACGTTGTTGGTGCTCCAGACATACGGCAGCCAGTCGGAAGTGGATACCGTGAACAGGTCTTCTTCCGGGGAGGGCAGCTGCAGCCCGAGTTCCTTCACCGTGTTTTCGTCGTAACGGTAGCGGACGGGGATATGCGGGATGGAACGGTCGACATAGCGCGTGGCCCTCCATGCCTGTTCGGGGGTGCATGCACCGCAGTCGATGGGAGTGTAGATAGTCCATATTGCAGCGCTCTCATGGAGCCGCTTCAGGCCTGCATAGTCTTGATATTCAGCCCAATATCCCTTGTCTTCCATCCATAGGCGGGAGTTGAGCGCTGCGAGTATGGCTTCGGCTTCCGCTCGGTAGGGAGCCGGGTCTTCCCCGATTATCTCCGCTATGCGGGCAGCCAGCAGGTTGCCCCTGTAGTTGTATGCCGAGGAATGGGTGACTGCACCACCGCTGTAGAACAGGGCGTCGCTGGCCCAGATGCAGCAATAAGCGTCGTAGAGATGGTCGCCGTCCGGGTCGAAGTTGCGCTTCTCCCACTCCAGATGGAGTTTGATCACAGGCCACATCTCGCGCATGAAAGACGTGTCGGCGTCGTAACCGAAATGGGTGAGCAGCTCGTCGATGTAGTTGAGGTTCATGTCGTAGTGGCTCGTAACATCGGTCCTTCCGGGAAGCTTGCAGATATACCCGTTGCTGAAGATGGGGGTTCCGAGTTCTTCCAGGCCGCGTGCGAGATTGCGGGCGGAATCCTGCTGGGGCTGGGGGAGCGAGGGAGGGCATTCCGTGACCATGCTCGCGGCATAGGCCCGGAAATGCGAAAGGGCCCTGTCGTTCCAGCCAAGGGCATCGAGGGCGTACGCCCCCCTCCAGCCCGCAAGCTGGGTCCGCCATCCTATTGCGCCGTGCAGGAACGTCTCTCCGTCCCAGCAGCCGTCCGCGGCTGCCAGCATGCTGGCACCCAGGGTGTTGAGCCATGGGTCCGGGGTGTTTATCTCTACGGTTCCAACCAGGGCCCGGCGGGCTTCCTCCTCTTTTGCGAAACGTTCCGGCCCGTCTTCGGCGAGGAAGAGCCTGGAATTGTCTTCGTAAACCAGGTAGGTCTCTCCCGCCCCGTCCCACTCGAGGGTGATGAGTTCCGGTTCACCTTCGGCCGGCTCGAACCATTCCTGCGGGTCGTTGCCAAGGTCGCCTTCGCGGTTGAAGCGGGTGGCGGCGGTACGGCAGCGCCTTACGCTGAACACCGGGTCATGGTCGAATCCGGAAGTGTTTATTTTCCAGATGGCTCCTTCGCCGAAGAAGGAAGCCATGGCCACCATCTCCACCTTCCCGTCGCCCCATTCCGGAGCGGTGAGGCTGTAAGAGCGGCGGCCTCCCTGATACCTTGCTTCGCAGCGGAAGTCTTCGCTGTCGAGGCGCTTGCCGTCCATGAAGAAGCGGATGTTGTAGCTGTTCTCGCGGTCGTAGGCCACGAAACGGGGCCTGTCACCGGTTTCGAGGCGGAATCGGGTGTGCGTGCCGTAGAGGGCCCTGGTATAAAGCCCGTCCCCGTTCAGGCACACTATGTCGCGCCCGTCCGGATAGTAACGCATGGTGCGCACCTCCACCTGGGGCCTGCTGCCGCATGAAACGAAAAGCAGCAGTGCAGACGGAAGCAATATCCTGATTGGTTTCATCATTGTTTGATGCTGATTTCTACTGGGTTGG